>NZ_CP042264.1:232500-323281 GCF_007855645.1 Qingshengfaniella alkalisoli | reverse complement strand
AACCGGATTCTTTCCTACAGATCCTGATTTTCCCGCTTTCTCGTTTCTATTGACAGATTACGGGATTTTAAGGCTATGCTAGTACCAAGCAGAATCGGGGCAGAACCCGGAATCAACACAGTGCATCGGGCAGAACATGCAAACCAGACGGATCGCCGGTCCCGGCGCAGGGGCCCAGAAATATGATATTTTAACGGGACTCGCCGTAAGCGGGTTGCACGGATCAACCGTCATGCAAACGTCCATGTTGCGATTGGTTGCGTTGGTCACAGCGCGCTACAATTGGCAACGTGACGAGGTGTCGATTGGGCAGGCAGAACTTTCTGGGTTGTGGGGCGTTACGGACAGAACCGTCAAACGTGAAATCAAACGGCTGATCGAAAGTGGCTATTTGATCAGGACACGGGAGGGCGTGAAGGGCAGGGTGGCCGCGTATCGCCTGAACCACCACTTTATTGCCCAGGTGTCGCAGGGCTGCGCGTCCTCGATTGGATCGGATTTCGCGGCACGGGTTCAATCGCAGCGCCCTGTCGAACAGGAACAGCCCAAAGTCCTGCAGTTGGCCGAATTTGTGGACCGACAGCAGAACCGGAAGATTCCCGAGAACGGAACACCTTGGTCGCAGGTGTGCAGCCTGCTCAAATCCAGAGATCCTGCGAATTACGCGAATTGGTATTCCCGGCTGGATGGGACGGCCGAGGGTGTGACGCTGGTGCTGGAAGCACAGGGCGGGTTCCTGAGCGGATATGTGGCGACCCATTTGGCGGACACCCTGGAACAGGCGACACGCGATGCGTTGGGTCCGGAATGGTCGGTGTCCATCCGACGGACGTGAAAACGGCCCCGCTGCGACAACAACGGGGCCGTGAAAAGCTATGCCGAAGTATTATTGCGGTCCTTCGTAACGCGGCAGTTCTTTCAGCATCTCCTTGGTTTGCGAAACATAGGCACGGACTTCGCCGCCTTCGGTTGCCTGCATCACGTCAACTTCGCTGACGTCAAGGGAAACAGGTTTCTCACCGATGCCGAGAAAACCACCCACGTCGATGATCACATTGGTGATCGCGTCGCCGTCGACTAGCACGTCATTGACTTCGCCAATGCGATCTTCGTTGAGGTCGAAGACGGCAGCGCCGGTCAACTGTTCGGCGGTGTAGCTACCTGCTTCAACGAAGACGAAACCTTCGGGCTGATAGTCGGGCGATCCGGCAGTGTCATTGCCCTCGAAGGGGTCGGTGGTTTCAGCACCTTCAGCCGGGGCTTCCATGCTGTCGCCTTCGGCGGGTGCGTCCATGCCACCGGTTGCATCGGTGCCCTCTGGCATTGCTTCCATATCAGTGTCGTCAGCAGGTGCCTCTGCGCCATCTACGGGTTCAGAGGCGGGATCGTCCATACTGCCGGCCCCTTCAGCGTCTTCCCCTTCCGCAGGAGCCACAGGCTCCGCTGCAGGTTCGGTTTCCGTGCCGGTTTCCGCGCCGCTGTCGTCAGCCGGGGCTTCAGACTGGGATTGTTCCGTATCAGAGGCGCCATCGGTGTTTGATGTGTCCTCTTGAGCTACCAGCGGGTTCGCCATTAGCAGCGCAGCAAGTGCAGTTGTGGTCATAATACGTTTCATTTGCCTACTCCTTTCGCAAGAGGCTGTCGCCTTGTGAGGATTAAACCGGAAGCAGGGCGCAGAGGTTCCTGAAACTAAGGGAAATAAAATCGGGAACAGAAAGGATCCGGTCAGCGTTCATTCTATCTTTTTCGTTATGTCAAGCGCCGGTCTAACAAAGAGGATTGCCAGTCGCAGGGTTGGAGTCTCGGGGGCAGTAATGTCTTGCGGATGCGTCGCGATCACCTTTCTGGATATGCGCATGGAGCCGACACTGGCCGATCGGCAAGGTGCTGCTCTCGCGTTTTTCCTTGCGTACTCGGCGCGTTGATCGCCATACCGGGGAATGACTCGACCGCTTCGATCCGTAATTGTGCTGTGTTTCGCGCTGTTGCTTGCCCTGCCTGCACGCGCCTAGGACCGTTCATTGGTGGGTGCGTTCGTTCGACGCAATGTCGAGGGCACCCTGGCGGTGCTGGGGATGTCCGTCGTGCCAAGTGAAACGGCGAGCGCGCTGTTTCTCGACACCGGTAGCGGATCGGATGAACGCTACGATCTCCGTTCGGCGCAACTTGGTGGTGGGTTGCGTTGGAGCGAGGATGTGCCGCTCTATCTGGAAGGGTATATCGGATATAACCGCTACGATCCTGTGCTGCTGTTCAGCGAAGGGCCGAACGGTCGCGTCTGCCGTTCAAGTTTACCAGCGCTTCAGCCACGGGCGGCGTTGGCTGGGAATTCGACCTGACAGAGAACCTGCTTTTGCGACCGATGGCGCATGTTGCACTGGGACGGGTGCAAAGCGACATATCTGTTGCGGGACAGGTCGTGGGAAATCGTCTGGGCCTTGATCCGGCGCTTCTGAAAGATGGCGGCGTGGCGGCGGGCGGCTATGGGGCGTCGCTGAGCTTGGTCTACAACCAGCGTTGGAATAATGATTACGAGGCCGATGTCAGTTTGCGCCATACCCATATTCGACTGAAGCCAATCGCCGGCGACAAGGAACTGGTGGGCGATGCCGATGCGATCACCACCACGCTGTGGACACGGTTGCGGGTGCCTACGGGCGCAGAGTTGTTCGACCGGCCTATCCGTGTCGTTTACGAGGCGACGGGCAGTTACCCGCCTGGTGATCAAGGCGAAGTGCTTGATACGGACTGGTTGGCACAGGTGGGGTTTGGCGGCGAAATTGACCTTTCCGAGACTTGGGTGCCGTGGGTGACGACGACCCGGTTGATGGCGCGCTATACGCGTGGCGAGGTGCTGGAAGGGTTTTCCATCGGATTGGCGGCGAGTTTCTGATGCCGTGACGGGAAGCAGTTGAAAAGTTGCCCGGGACTTGAAATCGTGCCGTGGCTGGGCCTCGCCGTTTGCGCCTTGCATCTGGATCGCCCGGAAGTTGTTCGAGCGAAGCTCAAAGGAAAGATGTCGCATGTGGGCCCTGATATCAGCCATCATACTTGCCGTCCTATTCATGGCCGCAATCGCCTGCGCGATATCGGCGGTCAAAAGCGCGCGCACGCCGCAAGGGGCGGTGGCGTGGGTGGTGTTCTTGCTGGTTGCGCCGCATTTCGGGGTGCCCCTGTTTCTGTTTTTCGGGCAGTCGCGCTATAACGGTTACGTCGTCGCGAGGCGCAGCAGTGAAGCCGTCGCCGCGCAGATCGTCGAATTTGGCGAAGCCCATGCGGCGCGCCATTTGCCGGACGGGTTGAACACCAAACCGTTCGAGCGCGTGGCCGAGATGCCCGTCGTGTCCGGCAATGACGCGAAACTGCTGGTCGACGGGGATGACACGTTCGGCGCCATCTTTGCGGCGATCGAGGCAGCGCAGGATTACATCCTCGTGCAGTTCTACATGTTCCATGATGATGAACTTGGTCGGGCGATGCAGAACCTGCTGATCCGCAAGGCGGGGCAGGGTGTTCCCGTGCGGCTGATCTATGACGACATCGGATCGACGCGGTTACCTAAGTCCTATCTCGACAAGTTGCGCGATGCCGGTGTGCGGGCTTATAGCGCCCATTCGATCCGCGGGCCGCATTCGCGGTTTCAGCTCAATTTCCGCAACCATCGCAAGATCGTGATCGTCGATGGCGAGGTGGGTTTTATCGGCGGGCTGAACGTGGGGGACGAATATATGGGACGGGATACGCGGTTCGGGCCGTGGCGGGATACGCATGTCCAGCTTCGCGGACCGATGGTCACGCAGCTTCAGCTTGTGTTTGCCGAGGACTGGCACTGGGCAACGCATGAAGACCTGACCGAGCCATTGAACTGGGAACCCCGTGATGCGGGCGATTATGACGGGCTGGTGATCCCGACGGGGCCAGCCGATGAAATCGAAAGTGGAAGCCTGTATTTCTGCGCCGCAATTGATGCTGCCAAGGACCGTGTCTGGATCGCGTCGCCCTATTTCGTGCCGGAGATCGACATTCTGACGTCGCTGAAGTTGGCCGCGATGCGAGGGGCTGATGTGCGGATTCTGGTGCCGGAAGGCATAGATCACCGGATCGTGTGGCTGGCGGCGTTTGCCTATTTCGACGAGGTGATCCAGGCGGGTGTGCAAATCTGGCGCTATCAGCCGGGGTTCATGCACCAGAAGGTGGTGCTGGTGGATGAAACAATCACGTCTATAGGGACGTTGAACATGGACAATCGGTCATGCCGCTTGAACTTCGAGGCGACGGCCATGATCTTTGATAGTCGAATGGCCAAACAGGTCGCGGCCATGCTGGAGAAGGATTTCGAGCGATCGACTCGCATGACGGCATTACTTGCGGATCAACCGTTGCGCCGGCAGATCGGGGCGCGGGTGGCGCGTCTGTTCGGCCCGCTCCTGTAGAGGATCAGGCGCGGCTGCGTGCGGCCAGCTACAACATCCGCAAGGCAGTCGGGCTGGACATGCGCCGCGATCCGATGCGTGTACTGGACATCATCAACGGGCTGGACGCGGATGTCGTAGCACTGCAAGAAGCCGACAAGCGACTTGGCCCACGACCCGGGGTGCTGAACCCCAGGGCGATCGAGCGCGAGAGCGATTTCCGGCTTGTTCCCCTCGGGCAAAATGACGTGAGTCATGGCTGGCACGGCAATGCGGTGCTTTTGCGCAAGGATATTGAACTGGGGGGTGTTGATCACATCGATCTGCCGGGGTTCGAGCCGCGCGGAGCTGTTGCTGTCGATGTGGTCAAGAACGGGCGGCACGTGAAGCTGGTGGGCACCCATCTGGGGCTGCTGCGCGCATCACGTCGCAAGCAGCTCGAAACAATCTGTAGCTATCTCGGAGATGAAGGCGCTGCACGTGCGATGATCGTCGGCGACTTCAACGAGTGGTCGGAAAGCAGGGGGTTGGAGGCGTTGGCCGCCTTCAAGGTTGTCAGCCCCGGCAAGTCGTTTCACGCGGCGCGGCTGCTTGCAGGGTTGGACAGGCTGGCATTGGGCAGCGCGCTGGATTTCTATGATGCAGGTGTCGAGCAAGGCCCGCAGGCCAAGGTCGCGTCCGATCATCTGCCTGTCTGGGCCGACATCGATTTCTGATCTTGTTGATGCGAGCGACACCCGTCTCTGCGACAGATCAGTCCACGAAGCACATGGTCGTATTCCGATAGCGGCTGCGGTGCATCGTTCCGCGCATAGGGCTAGCCTTGCTCCGATCGCAACCCAGCCATGCGGCACCTTGAAGACCATCCCCACGCGGTTCAGATCGATAGTTCAAGCGAAAGGTGCACAATGACCCAATCTTTATTGTTCGAGCCGTATCAACTCGGTGATTATACAATCGCGAACCGTGTCGTCATGGCCCCTCTGACACGCAACCGCGCCGTCGAT
The DNA here is from genome assembly GCF_007855645.1 of Qingshengfaniella alkalisoli. Lineage (GTDB taxonomy): Bacteria > Pseudomonadota > Alphaproteobacteria > Rhodobacterales > Rhodobacteraceae > Qingshengfaniella > Qingshengfaniella alkalisoli. Next base: position 317,862 of record NZ_CP042264.1, on the reverse strand, counting down.
GGGTTGGTCCCCGGCCCGAACGCGGCGCAATACTACGCGCAACGCGCGACAGCCGGTCTGATTGTCGCAGAGGCGACCCAGGTTTCCGCCCAAGCACAGGGATATCAGGATACGCCCGGCATCTACACGGATGCACAAGTTGCAGGCTGGCGGAAAGTAACGGACGCTGTTCATGCAGAAGGCGGCAAGATCTTTGTCCAACTGTGGCACACGGGGCGCATTTCCCATGTCAGCGTTCAGCCCGGTGGGGCGGCGCCCGTTGCGCCTTCAGCGGTTCCCGCGCAGGCAAAGACGTTTGTTAGCGGAAGTTTCCAAGACGTATCCGCGCCTCGCGCGTTGACGCTTGAAGAGATTCCGGGTGTTATCGAAAGCTTCCGCGTCGCCGCCGCAAATGCAATCCGAGCGGGTTTTGACGGCGTGGAAGTGCATGGTGCGAACGGGTATCTGCTGGACCAGTTCAGCAAGGATGGGGCGAACCATCGTGACGACACATATGGCGGAACGATCCCCAATCGTGCGCGTCTTCTGCTGGAGGTCACCCAGGCCGTGGTCAATGAGATTGGGGCCAATCGGACGGGTGTGAGGATCTCTCCGGTTACACCTGCAAACGGTATTTCGGATAGCGATCCGCAGGCGTTGTTCAATTACATCGTGGCGGAGTTGGACAAGTTATCGCCGGTCTATTTGCACGTGATCGAAGGTGCCACAGGTGGGCCTCGCAATATTGCTGCTTTCGATTATGCGGCGCTTCGTAAGTTGTTCAATGGAACTTATATGGCCAATAACGGGTATGACCGGGATATGGCTGCAACAGCGTTGGAAACCGGTGCGGCGGATTTGGTTTCCTTCGGCCACGACTATGTCGCGAATCCCGACCTGGTGGAACGGCTGAAATCGGGTGCACCGTTGGCTGAGCTGGACCGTGGCACGCTTTATGGTGGCGATGCGCGCGGCTACACGGATTATCCGACACTGCAGCAAAGCGCCTGACCCATAGAAAGCAGATAGCCGCAACATCGGCGGCCTCGGCAATCACAACCGGGTTTTCTGTTTTCAAAGTTGGGCTATCGGCGTCGTGGGGGTCGATAGCCCATGTGCCTCGCTTGGCGTCTCGGGCCGATCGTGGTGACAGGCGGCGTCAAGCCGACTTACGACGGCGAAACGCGACTGGCACGGCCAACGCCGCCGCGAGCAGGGGCAGGGTTGCGGGTAAAGGCACGGCGGGCATTTCATCGGCGCTCGCAAGGTGCATCTGGGCCACACCCGAAAAATCAGCGTTGACGCCGAACGGATCGTAAAGCGCGACGTCGAAGGTCAAAGTAAGCTCTACAAGATTGCCCAGGAACTCGGACGCCGAGCCGGTCACCGAGAATACAAAGTTGAGTATGTTTCCTCCGTCAAAGCTGAAATCGGCGACGTCGCCTTCGAGGATGGTGTCTGTTGGACCGTCGACCCAAAGGCTGAAGGCGGGGTCGAACCCCGTGCCGCCGGACATGCTGACGAATACAGGATCCAGACCATCCGTGTCGGACAGGGGAGCGGTCGAGTCGACGATAACGTCGCCGCCATAGAGCCAAACCGATGCCGTGCCATCCGAGATGGTTGCTGCGAGTGCGGGTGTGGATATGGCCAAGCTTGTTGCGGCCGCGAGCGAATACAAGATGCGCATTGTAGGTGCCTTTGGTTTTTCGATTGCTTTGGAAGACTCCGCCCCGATCAGGGGCGGTGAAGGTGATCAGATGAAGGCAAGCTCATCAAAATCGGTCACGCCTGCGAGGATCAACTGATCCTGGTCTTCGCCGATCCACAGCATTGTACTTGCTCCGGTTTCCTGAACGCGGGTGATTTCGGCACCGCAAAGATCAAGGCTGTCTATGCTGGCGTCGAAGTCAGCGATCCGGGTGGTTTCGCGCATCCCGTTCGAGGTCTCCTGGCCGAAGACGAAGGTGTCCGCACCCAACCCTCCGGTTGCCATGTCCATCCGGCCCGCGCCAAGATAGAAGACCTCGTCGGCATCGGTGCCGGTCAATCGGTCATTGTTGTCCGTACCGTGGATTTCGTAGGCGAAGTCCTCGGACAGGTCGACGATGGCGATGTCGTCAAAGCGGGCTCCGGCCGCGCCCCAGGACCAGACACCCGCCGACCCGGACGCGATGTCGCGATCTTCGGTCGCAAGTGAGAAAAGCTGCATCCCGTCCATCGTCGCGGTGATCACACCATCTTCGATTCGTGCCTCAAGCACGAAGCTTTCACCGGGCGTGTAGGTTGTGGCCGAGCGGGCGATGGTGCTTTCATAATTGTCCACCACCTTGACCAGCGTTGCAAGCCCATGTCGCGTGTCGAGTTCGACCTTGTAGTAGTTGTTCTCGTCCACGTAGTTGAGCATCATGCCGACCGCGCCTTCGGGTGCCGTGACCAGCGTTTGGATGGCGTAGTCGGTCAAGTCGGCATCGCCGTTCCACAGCGCGAAGCTGCCCTTTTTCAGCGCGTTCACCCCATCGCCCAGCGGCGACCAGCCGCGATCCCAGACATCGCCGTTATTGGCGCCGTTCCAAGTCAATTCACGGCTGTAAGCGCCCGAGGTTTCGACCAGCGCGCCGTCGATCACCCGCCAGTCGGCCGAGCCGCCCAGTTCGGTGCTATCAACGATCCGCCAGCCGTCGTGGTTGCCGTCGTCGAAGCGGTCGGCGGCGATCAAGCGATCCCCGGTGGCGACGTTAAGGGTGATTTCGTCGGCCGCGCTACCGTCGAGTGTCAGTGTCACGTCGTTGCGTCCTGCGCCCAGCACCGTCTCAGCGATCATTCCGTCGACATCAACGCCCCGCCCGGTCCAGTGAGCATCCGCTGAACCATCCGGCAGAATCGAGGCCTCGCCGTTCAGCACCACCGCTTGCTGCCCGTCGCGGTCCCAGTCAATGATCAACCGATCCTGTCCCGCCTCCGCGGTCAGTTCGGGCGCACGCACCACGACATCGTCGAAGATGGAGCTTTTCTGGCCGGAGGAGTAGAGTCCGACGGTGCCACCGTTAAGCGGTGTGGCGTCGAACACTGCGCCCCCGAACAACTGCACGCCGTCCAGCGTCACCGTGATCCGGCCGCCCACTTTTGACACGATCAGATCCTGCTCGATGTTGAAGGTGTAGCCGCCGGCTTCGCTGGCCAGAACGGTGGATCCGTCCGCATCGACGCGGATGAGCTGTCTCGTGTTTTCCTGGTTGTTGAGGGTCAGCAGGTAATGGCCGTTCTTCCCGTGGTTGAAGGCGACGCCGATCGTATCGTCATCCATGGACCGGATGGTGACTTCCATTACGACGTCATCCCAATCGCCGCCCCTCCAGACCAGCAGCTTGTTCGACCCGTTGGACTGGTCGAACAGCGCGCCCTCGGGCATCTCGACCGTGCTGTCTTCGATGGTCGCGCTGCCCTTGACGAAGAACGAGCCTGTACCGGAACTCGACGACAGATCGACCTCGGCAACCTCGGGCGTACCGAAATCCGCCGCGTCGAGCGCACCGTCGAAATTCAGCTGGAATGCCCCGTCGACTTGTCCGACGGAAAGGGGTCCCTCGGCATCCGCACTGCCAAGCGCGGCGATCTCATCAGCGCTCATCGCCTCCGGCGTGAAGGCGAAGGACGAAACGTAGACATCGCTGACCTCGTTGTTCTCGTCCGAGAACAGGAGAAAGCCCTTTTCTCCATCGATGGTCCAGCGCGATCCGTCGGATGGATTCGAGTCGACGACCTGACGACCGACCTGAACGCCATTGACGAACTTGGTCAGGTACTGCTGGCCGTCCTCGATGGAAATGGTCACCGCCAGCCGATTCCAGGCGTCATAGTCGATTCCGCCGTGATATTGGCCGCTGATCCCGATACCACCGGCGCTACCGCTGTTGCGGATATAAAGTTCGCCATCCGTGACGTTGGTTATGTCCGTTTGGAACAATGCCGTCCAGGTGCCTTGTCCGCCGGGAACATACAGATCGTAGATCAGCGTGTATGCCTCAACCGGTCCGTCCAGGCCGGTTTCGACGTGAATTCCATCTGTTGGAGACAGTTTGTCGACCTTCAAGACTGGCGTGCCGCTGGAACCAAGGGGCGGCAGACCGAAATCCTCGTCGTTGCCGAAGCTCAGTTTTGGTGCTGTGACTGTCTGAGCGATCATCCAGCCATCTGCGTTACCATCGTTGAAGGTTTCGACCAGATGCACAGCGTCCGTCTTTACGATCACGCGCGTGTCATCTGAACTGATAACACCTTCAGAGGTGGTTACCGTCAGCGTCAGGTCGTGAATTCCGGCGCCGAGCTCCGTTTGCGTTTCAGCGCCCTGAGCGACGACGTTGCCATCACGATCAGTCCAGACCCAGGAAACGATGTCATCTTTGGGGTTGGTTGTTCCATACGCAGACAGCATGACTGTCGCCGAGGTTGCGCCTTGTTGTGCGCCAATCAGTTGATCGTGGCCCGCGTCCGCCTCGGCCAGCGCCTCGCGTTCGCCGATATTGGCATTCTCGAACTCTTCCTGATGGCCCTTGTAGTCGCCGGTCAGCCCGTCACGGCTTTCTTCCTCGCTGCCGCGATAACCCTCGAAATAGTCTTCTTCATCGGTAAAGTAGGTTTCGGTGTAGACCGCGTCGTTCTCGGGGTCGACGGTCACTAGACGGATCGCGCCATTACCACCGCCGCCGCCCTGATTAGCTTCGTTCGCAACCCCGTTCTGGTAGTTGACGAGGAACTGGTAAACCGCGTTGCCATAGTCGTTGTAGGATACGACTGTCTCGGCCCCGTCACCGAAGATGTGGCCGCCCGCTGTAAAGACGACATTCGGATGGCTGGCGATAACGTCGCGCCAGATTTCTTCGCCGTCCCACGATCCTTCGGCGTCGTTGCCCAGGCCATAATTGTAGCCAGCCCCTTCAGCTTCCAGTGGCCCGCCCAACGGATCGTGCCGCCCGGCGAAGCTGTTGTAGCTGTGGGTTGTGATCATCGCCTTGCGGTCACCGAACTCGGTCAGAATCTCATCCGCCCAGCGAAGAACATCGTCGCGCGGTCCGAATTCGAGGTTGAGGAAGATCCAACCAGTGCCGTCCGGCGCGTCCCACAGGTGATAGTTGTTGTCGTAGCGGTCGGGTTCCTGGTCGTAGACACCGCCATATGTCGCGTCCTCGGACATGTAGGAGGTCGAGAACGCTTCGTTGTAGTTGTCGGTGTCGCGCACGTTCGAGGAACCACCCGCCCCGATATCGTGGTTGCCCGGCAGAACCGAGAACGGAATGCCAGCATCGCGAAGGACATCCATTGCTTCACGTGCAAATGTGAACTGCGAGTCGGTGGCCCATTGGGTGATGTCTCCGACATGCGTGACAAAGCCGATACCCTTGTTGGCGGCGTTGTCGGCCAGCCACCCGGTCATGTCCAGGAAGCTTTGTGCAATGCTGCCGTTCGACGTGTAATCCTGTGTGTCCGGAAGGATCGCGATTGTATAGGCACCTTCGCCCGCGACGCGAATACGTATGTTGTCGTTCAGCTCTTCGCCGTTCGGGCCGATGGCCGTTACGACAAGATCCGAAAGGCCGTATTCGTCGAATGACAGGCTCAGCATACCGTTCTCGATAGCCGCACTGACCGCATCGCCATTGGTGTTTGTCACAGAAAAACTATGGGCTCCATCGCCGAACACCGCCTCAAGATCATACGTGATGGTGTCGGTGCCGGGTGTCACAAGCATGTCTTTGATCTGGGCCAGCTCAGTCTCTGGCGGCAGCGGAACATCCTCGATCAACTCGGCGCTTCCCAAGCCGAATTCGGGGGTGGGTGTGTAGCCGTCAAACCCGAGTTGACCTAACCCGTCCGCATCGGCGAATGGACCGTCCCCATCGACCGTTCCCAGCGCCACGATTTCGGCCTCGGTCAAGGCAGAGCCTGCGATGCCGAAATGGGACAGATACCCCGAGCCGACCTCGCCGTTTTCGTCGGCCATCAGAAGAAGGCCCTTATCGGCGTCCAGAGTGTACCGTGACGTTGGCATGGTTTGTGTGCCGACAAATTCCCCGTCGATATATTTGGACAGTTTGGAACTTCCATTGCCCAGGTCCTCGACGGTCAGCACGATGCGCGCCCAATCTCCTGTTGGTACATGGCCGGTATAGTTGCTGTTTATACCAATTCCGCCGTTGCTATTGATGAAGAAGTCGCCGTCGTTCGTATTGGCCGGATCGATCTGCAGGAGTGACTGGTAGCCATTGGTCGCCGTGATCATGATGTCCCAGACAAGGGTAAAGCTGGTCAGGTCGCCATTGTTTTCGGGCAGGTTGACGTGCAATCCTTCGGAACTTTCAAAGGCGGCGTAGTTCAGGACCGGTATGTCTTCGCCCGGTTCCGCGATATCGAACTGCGAGGCGTATCCAATCTTGCTATCGCCCACGGTCACGGGGGTACGATAGTCCGATCCTTCAAGTATAACGGCGGCATCGCCATAGCTGACATTCACGGTTTCGTCGTCGAAGTTGATCTCAACGGAGCCCCCAGCCGGGCTTTGGGCAAAGAAGCCATCTGTGGTCGGCACGGGCCGGGTAGAGACAAGTCCTTCCAGCTCTGAAGCTTCTGGCGGTTCGCTGGTGAAGAAGATCGACGAGACATAGCCGGCGCCTGTCTCTCCATTATTGTCCGTAAACAACCGCAAGCCGTTCTCAGGGTCTATCGCCCAGCGGTCAGTTGCGCCCAGGTTCTGGGTGCCGACCAGTGTTCCGTTCACGAATTTCCGCATGACCGTGTCGCTGTCTTCTACCGAGACGGACAGAACCACGCGTATCCACTCGTCGAAAGGCACCTTGCCAGCATAGTCGCCCATGGTTCCAATTCCGGCGTTATCACCCGACTTTTTCAGGAACAGATCGGCATCGCCGTCGCCCGTCTGCAACAGGGCAGTGTAGGTGCCCGAATGTTCCGGGATATAGACGTCCAGTCCCAGCACCCATTCATCGATCGCAACATCGCTTTCGGGAAGCAATGTCACCGCTTGGGTATCCGTCGGCTTTTCAAAAGCAAGAACAGGAATCTCGGTTCCCTGAATACCGGGAATTCCGAACTCCCCGGTCGTACCCAGGCTGTGGGCAGAAAGGTCCAATGTCATGCTGCGACTCCACTGTGTTTGCCCATGCCAACGCACGGCGAAAATATGCTGGAACAGGCTTGCGCCAGTCGGAGTCATAGAACAAATACGAATTCCATCGCTCACTGATTGGTTTTATAAATGCATTACCAGCAGATCCGTGCTTTTCATCTGGTGGCCCGGGAGGGCAGCGTCGGCCGGGCGGCCGAGATCATGGGGCTTTCACAACCGACCGTTTCCCAACATCTCAAAGGACTAGAGGGGCGATACGGTCTCAGGCTGTTTGAAAAACGGGGGCGTGGCCTGGCCTTGACCGAAACGGGGCGGGAGCTTGCAAATGTAACCGATAGATTAATGGAGCAGGTTGATGCGATAGAAAATATCCTCACCTTGCGTCCCAAATCGGCAGCCGGCCGGCTGCGCGTGGTCAGTGACTCGCCTCCGATTGCCGTAAGAATTGTCCGTCACCTGTTGAACGAGCATCCAGACATCGACGTCTCGATTCGCAAAGCCAGCGTTGATGATGCTGTAGAAGCACTGATGGCACTGCGCGCTGACGTTGGTGTCGTGGTGGAGCCGCTGGTGGGCACGTCACTGGAAATCCTTCCTTTCGGAATTGAACGACTGTTCGCGTGTTTTCCCGCAGGGTCTGGTCTGGTCAGAAATTCCGTCTTTCCTCTTGAACTGGTTTCGGAGCAGACGATCATCCTACGTGAAAAACAATCCAGAACACGCGCCTTGATCGAACGGGCCATGGGCTCGAATGATCTGGTCCCCGGGCGTGTCATTGAAATCGAGGGCGCTGAAGTTGTCCGAGAGGCCGTGGCAAATGGCCTTGGTATTTCCTTCTTCTCTGAATCCGAATGCCCCCCGGATCCTCGACTAGGCTATGCACCCGTCAAAGCGAGGCGGGGCAAGACGTCGTTCGTCGAATATGTTCTGTTGCGACGTGATCGACGTCATGTGCCAGAGATAAAGGCCTTCTCGACCGCCGCGCAGATCCTGCGCCACGGCGCGGAGGCCGTCGCCAAACGTGACTGAGCGGTGGTCATGGATGCCCCGATCGCTCGCGAGATGTCATTTTTCCGGCCCGGTCACTGCGAACCAGGCACCGTGAGGGTCTTGTGCGACCGCGATCCAGGCAGGGCCGGGAACTTCGATTGGACCGTGATGGATGGCTCCACCCGCATTCTTGATCTCGTCGATCTTCGTAGCAACACTGCCATCCACACCAAAATACGGCAGCCAATTGGGTACCAGCGCTTCGCCGAGGCCCATCATTCCGCCGATATCTGTCCCCTTGTGACGGAAGAGTTGGTAGGTTCCCATATCACCCATGTCCATCGCTTCGCCTTTGGTCCAGCCGAGAAGTCCAGAATAAAAGGCAAACCCGGCATCCGGATCGCTGGACATCAATTCGTGCCAGTGGCCATGGCCGGACTTTCGCTGATTGAACGCGGCCTCGCCCGCTTCGGCCTTTGCGATCTCCGCCTCGGACATATTGCTGAGATCAGGTTGCAGGATGCCGAACGCTGCACCCTGGGGGTCGGATAGGATAGCGAAACGACCGGTCTGGGGAATATCGGCCGGTTCACGATGGACACTTGCCCCGGCAGCCTTGGCATCGGCTACGAATTGATCAGCATCTGCGACCGAAAAATAGATCATCCAGTTGGGTGGCATGCCCGCTACATCTTCGGGTATTTCCATTAACCCGGCCACCATGTCACCGTCGAATTTGGCCAGATGGTAGGTGAAACCAGGCATACCGGAGTCTGCTATCTGCCAGCCGAAAATCTCCGAATAGAACTTTCCGGCCGCCGCCAGTTTGCCCTTGGATGTTGCCAGTTCATACCAACAGGGCGTGCCATGAAACTTGTCTGACATTGCAAATTCTCCATCAAAGGTAACTTGTGTTGGTCACAGTGGTTCGGTCACCCTCCGCGCCATATCCGCCGCTTTCCAATGGGCCATGTGATCTGTCATCGCCTTTTTGAACGCGGGCCGGTCGGTGGCGCGCGAGACATAGTCAGCCAGTGCCGGACGACCGGCCAACAGGTCTTCCTGGCCCAGCATACGCAGCACGTCGGCCATGATGATATCGGCCGCGCTGAAATCGCCGAAGACCCAATCGCGGGTTGAAAGCTGATGCTCCATCGCGTCGAGATGCGAATTCACCCAGCGCTGGCCGCTAGCGATCACATCGTCATCGGGAACGGCACCGAAAACGTCCGGCATCCGCTTGGCCAAGACGAGTTGCATCCAGTGCATCCCCGCCATCTCGACGGTATTCAGCGCGGCGAACAGCCACTGCACGATCTCGATCCGTTTTGCTTCGGGCAGAAGCGGCGTTCCTTCGGCGAGATATAGGACGATAGCGCCGCTTTCGAACAGGGTCACATCGCCGTCACGAATGATGGGCACTTGCGCGAAGGGTTGCATCTGGCGGTGTGCGTCGCTTTTGGGCTCCAAGGGCACGGTGGCGACCTCGTAAGGTCTGCCGGTTTCCTCAAGAACCCAACGAACGCGCAAGTCGCGGACCAGCCCGCGCGGAAATTCAGGCACCCAATCCAGTGTGTAAAGTGTGACCGTCATGCCTTGCCTCCGGAATCGAAGATGGGTTCGAACCCTGCCCACATCATGCGCATGCCGTCGAACGGCATCTCGGGCATCTCTTGACCTTCCATTTCGGCCTCCATGGCCTTGGCGGCGGCGTCGCAGGTGGCGCGATCAGGCCAGGACACCCAGCTGAAAACTGGTATCTCGCCGTCTTCAGCTTTTGTGGCGCGGTAGAAGTCGGTTTGTTTTCCATGGGGGACGTCTTCGCCCCACGCCTCGATTGCTCCGAGAGCGCCGCCCTTCTTGAACATCTGCCAGCCATGTTCGGCCATGTCGATATAGGCGGCCTTGTTCTGACTTGGCACCGCAAGCGTGAAGCCCGAGTAATATCCACCACCTGTGTGTTCGCCGCGTTCATAGATCGGGGCAAAGCCACCGAAGATCATGCGTTTGGCGTCGAATGGCATTTCCGGGAGGTTGGCCATCGCCGGATCGTCCTGCATCTTCTGCCAGGCAGCGTCAGCAGTCGCCTTGTCCGGCCATGCGATCCAAGAAAATACGATCGTCTCATCCGGTTTTGCTTGCACGGCGCCATAGAAATCGTTGACCTTTCCTTTCGGCACATCGACACCCCATGTTTCTACAATACGGGTCGCGCCATATGACTTGAACATCCCCCATGATTGCTGCGCGTGTTCGGTGTATGCTTGCTTGTTCGCGGTCGGTACTGCCGCGATCATACCGGTGTAGTAGGCCATTCAATTCTCCTTCGCACAACTTGACGTAACGAATCCCTTATTTGTTGAACGTGCCACTTGTGGTTCTAAAAAACAACTGATAGTTTTTAAACATGACTGAAGGCGGCAAATTTTCGCGAATGCGATATGATGAAGGATGTCTGGCTGCGCATGCACTGAACGTGATCGGTGACCGCTGGGCGTTGCTTGTGGTTCGCGAGTTGATGTTCGCACCGAAGCGGTTCCAGATGATCCGCGCTGGTTTGCCGGGAATCTCGGCGAGTGTTCTGACGGGCCGATTGTCCCAATTGGGGCAGGGCGGTGTGGTGGATCATGATGATCGATTGGGCATCTATACGCTGACCGATCTGGGGCGGCAGTTGATGCCGGTACTTGACGAGCTGTGCCGGTGGGGGCTGGTTCTGCCGGGGCACGACCCTAGCCGTTTCATCAGCCCTTCCGCACTGATGATCTCAATGCGTGTCAACATCGTCGAGGGGTTGGCCGCGGACGATGAAGCATTGGCGGGGTTCGATTTTGACAGTGAAGCTTTCGAAATGCGTCTGGAAGGGGGGCGTTTGCGAACCACGGCGGTCGCGCGACCTGATGCACCATTCGTGCTGTCCGGCAGCGGCAACAACATGGCCAGGGCTGTTTATGGCCACACACCGCTGTCAGATCTTATAGCGCAAGAGATCGTCCGTGTAAGGGGCGACTTGGAACAAGCACAGAACTTTGTTGGTTTTTTCCGGTTGGGCACCGGTCGTTAAGCCCGCGCGCTGTAAACACTCAACACGTCGCCGACATTGCAACGCGTCGGAGCGCGTGGCCACTATCTGGATGTTCAGGGACAATATAACATAACCGGTTCGTGCCCGCTCTGGGCTCAGATATTTTGGGATTTTCGAATATGGTAGTTTTGGCGAGGACCGGGCACTGTCCATCGAAGACGGGCGGAAGTGTGCTATCATAAGGTGTATGCCAAACTGGGATCTGACCCCATATTGTATACCTCTATCGCATTCAGATAGGGTATTAGCGATCTTGCCTGACAAGGAACATCCCATGAAGACAACTACTTATATCCTGATTGCCACCCTGGCAGGGTTCTCCGTAACCGGCGCTTTGGCGCAATCCAAGACGCCCGCAGACCACCCGTTCGTCAAGGCATTGGGGTTGGAGCAGATCACCGAACGGCATCACTATTACGGGGATGATCTGCATGGGGTTACTGCGGATGGTGTGCCGGTGGAAATCGAGTTCGATCGCGATGGCGAAATCGAGGAAGTTGATGTCGAAAGCCGTGAGGGGTTGCCGATTTCTGCCGTAAGCAGTCTGATCCCGCAAGCAGTTCTGGAACATGACCAGTTTCCCGTCGATGCGCATGTCAAGACGCTGGACATCGACGATCGCGACAAGATCGAGATCGAAGGATATTTAGCCAATGGTCAGGAATTCGAGGCGGAGTTCACCTTCGACGGACGTTTGCTTGAACTGGACATCGACGATTGATCGGACCGACATGTTGGTTTGATGTCTGCCCCAAAGGGCAGACGTTTGAAGGATCAGGCGCGTTCCAACGCGATTGCGATGCCCTGACCGACGCCAATGCACATGGCGGCAAGCGCATGTTTGCCACCGTTCAGCGACAGTTCCAGCGCCGCGGTTCCCGTGATCCGCGCGCCGGACATACCCAGCGGATGGCCGAGCGCAATGGCACCGCCATTCGGGTTTACGCGCGGGTCATCATCGGCAATGCCGAGAGCACGCAGCGTGGCCAGCCCTTGCGAGGCAAAGGCCTCGTTTAACTCGATCACGTCGAAATCGGCTTGCGCCAGACCCAGCCGCGACAACAGTTTCCTGGTTGCCGGAGCCGGGCCGAAACCCATGATGCGTGGGGCCACACCAGCGGTCGCTCCGCCCATGACTCGTGCAATCGGGGTCAGGCCGTGCATTTTGATCGCGGCTTCGGAAGCAACGATCAGCGCTGCTGCCCCGTCATTTACCCCTGATGCGTTGCCTGCGGTCACGCTGCCGCCTTCGCGGAATGGGGTGCGCAGTTTGGCCAGACCTTCCAGCGTGGTCTCGGGACGCGGATGTTCGTCGCGGTCCACAATACGCGGGTCGCCCTTGCGCTGCGGGATCATGACAGGCGTGATTTCCCGCGCCAGACGGCCCATATCCATGGCAGCGGCGGCCTTCTGCTGGGACCGTAGGGCGAAGGCATCTTGATCGTCGCGCGTGATGTTAAAGTCCTCGGCGACGTTTTCCCCCGTTTCGGGCATGGATTCCACGCCGTATTGCGCTTTCATCAACGGGTTCACGAAGCGCCAGCCGATCGTCGTGTCATGGACCTCGCTCGTTCGTGACCATGCAGCGCCGGCCTTGGGCATCACGAAAGGTGCGCGGGTCATGGATTCGACACCGCCTGCGATCACCAGATCGACCTCGTCGGACTTGATCGCGCGGGCGGCAGTAATGATCGCGTCCATGCCCGACCCGCACAGCCGATTGATCGTGGTGCCCGGGACGGTTTCTGGCAAGCCCGCCAGAAGCGAGGACATGCGTGCGACGTTACGGTTGTCCTCGCCTGCCTGGTTGGCGCAGCCGAAAATCACCTCGTCCACCGCCGACCAGTCGAGATCATGCGCGTCCATCAGGGCTTTCAGAGGGATGGCTCCCAGATCATCAGCCCGTACATCGGCCAAGGCACCCCCGAAACGGCCGATGGGCGTGCGGATATAGGCGCAGATATATGCGTCACTCATGGGTTGGCTCCTTACAGCTCTGGAACAGCCAGATCGGCGACCGGACCGTCAGTGTTTAGTTCGCCGCCCGTAACAGCCTGCAGATCAGCGAAGGAAATCTGCGGCAGCTTTTCACGCAGCACAAAATGCCCGCCTTCGACATCCACCACGGCGAGCGAGGTATAGACCCGTGTTACGCATCCAACGCCGGTCAGTGGCATGGTGCAGGCTTGCACCAGTTTCGGATCGCCCTTCTTGGTGACATGGTCTGTGATTACTGCAACGCGCTTGGCCCCATGCACCAGATCCATGGCGCCGCCGACCGCCGGAACGCCGCCCTTGCCCGTGGACCAGTTTGCCAGATCGCCGTTCTGCGCGACTTGATATGCCCCCAGAATGGCCACATCGAGATGCCCGCCGCGCACCATCGCGAAGCTGTCGGCATGATGAAAAAAGGCCGACCCGGGTTTTAACGTGATTGCCTTCTTGCCCGCATTTATCAGATCCCAATCCTCGTCGCCGGGCGCGGGGGCGGGGCCGAAACCAAGAACGCCATTCTCGGTGTGGAAAACCGCTTCACGGCCTTCGGGCTGGAACTTGGCAACCATTTCGGGAAAGCCGATGCCCAGGTTGACATAGGCACCGTCTTCAATGTCTTGCGCCGCGCGCCACGCGATCTGGGCGTTGCTGAGCTTTATGATGTCTAGATTTGCACTCATGGATATACGGCCTCCGCGCGGTTGAGGGCTTCTTCCTGTTGCGGGTTGCTGACCTCTGTTACACCGTCGACGAAGATGCCGGGGGTGATGACGTCTTCGGGGTCGATGCCGCCGGGGGGGACAAGGCTCGACACCTGCGCCACGGTATGCGCGGCAGCGGTGGCCATGATCGGGCTGAAATTCCTTGCGGCCATGCGATAGGTCAGGTTGCCCATCGTGTCGCCCACTTCCGCCTTGATCAGCGCGAAATCGGCTTTCAGCCAGCGTTCACGGACGTAATGCTTGCCGTCGAACTCTTCGACATGCTTGCCCTCGGCCAATTCGGTGCCATAGCCGGTGGGCGTGTAGAACGCTGGGATACCTGCGCCGCCCGCGCGGATGCGTTCGGCCAGGGTGCCTTGGGGGACGATGTCCAGCTCGATCTGCCCTCCGAGATAGCGCTCGGTGAAAGCACGCGGGTCAGCGGAGCGCGGGAAGGAACAGATCATCTTGCGAACCATGTTCTGTTCGATCATCGCAGCGATGCCGACATGGCCGTTGCCTGCGTTGTTGTTGATGATGGTCAGGTCCTTGGGCCCGTGATCGATCAGCGCATGAATGAGCTCGATCGGTGCACCGGAACCGCCGAACCCCCCGATCATGATGGTCGCGCCATCCTTGATCGGAGCAACGGCGTCGGAAAGTGTGGCAATCCGCTTGTCCATTGAAGTCTCCTTCTTCATTGCGTCGGGGCTAACGGAAGGCGCAGCTCGACTCCAATGAAATTGTGCGTTATTCGAACTTTGTTCTTATAATGAGCAAGGGCGTTCGCATGGCGCGCAAGCAGGCGGATTTTATGAACTCCTTCGCCAAGGGGTTACGGGTGATCGAGGCGTTCGATGCGGACAACAGCCAGCGGACCATTTCACAGATCGCTGCAGAGACGGGGTTGGATCGGGCGACCGCGCGCCGGTGCCTGCTGACCCTGACCGAGCTTGGCTATGCCGATTACGATGGAAAGTACTTTTCCCTGACTCATCGCGTGTTGCGGCTGGGTGTGGCGGCGCTGGCGTCGATGGAACTGCCGCAACTTGTGCAGCCATGGCTCGATCAACTGTCGGATCGGATCGGGCAGTCGAGTTCCGTTTCGATCCTTGATGGGAACGAAATCGTCTATATCGCGCGGGCATCACAGCGCCGGGTCATGTCGATCCGACTGATGCCCGGATCGCGCCTGCCGGCGTTCTGCACGTCGATGGGCCGCGTGCTGCTGGCGGCATTACCTGAAAGTGAAGCGCGACTGGTCGTGGAAGCGTCCGACCTGTCACCCCGTACCGTCAACAGCCTGACGGACGTGGCCGACATCATGGCGGAACTGGCCCGGGTTCGGACTCAAGGCCATGCCTTCGTCGACCAGGAGATCGAGCTGGGGCTGCGGTCCATCGCCGTGCCATTGCTGAACACGCGGGGTCAGGTGGTTGCCGCGCTGAATGCGGGGTTCGTGGCTGGAACAGACGACCCCGCGGCCATCATCGCGCGCTACCTGCCGGAACTGACCCGTGTTCAGTCAGGCGTGCGCAAGTCATTGCACTGACGACGATCAGCTTCGTGTTTTTCGCAGGCGCTGGATGCTGCTGATGCGGGGGATGATCCCGGCAGTGAAGACCCGGCTCCGCGTTTGCAGCACGGGCGTCTTCGATGTGCCGGCTTTGCTGTCTTCGCGCAGTACGATGTAGATACCGCTGGCGATGATGATCGAGGCGCCCATGGCGGTGTTCCAGTCCGGAATTTCCGAGAAGATCAGCGCGCCGAAGATGGATGCCCAGATGATCTGGGAATACTGCATCGGAGCGACGACGACTGCGCTGCCCGTGCGGTAGGCCCAGATCTGCATGAGCGCGCCGCAGAATCCCAGAAGCGCCATCGCGGCGAAGCCACCCAGATGGTTGATTTCCACGGGTACATAAACGAAGGGAAGAATAGCTCCCATGACGATGAAATTTGCGATCATCGGGTAGACGATCAGCACGGCACTGCGTTCGTCGTTGCCGATCTTGCGGACGATGACGGAGGCCAACGCGCTGGAAATCGCGCCGATCAGGGCCGCGAGATGGCCGAGCCTCAGCTCCGTCGCTCCGGGTTGCAACACGACCAACACCCCGACCAATCCCATCAGCACGGCCAGTCCCCGCCGCCAGCCCACCTGTTCGCCCAGAATGGGTATGGCCAGCAGAGTGATCAGCAAGGGTGCCGCGAAAAGGATCGCGTAGGTTTGTGCCATGGGCAGGGTGGAAAACGCGAAGAAAACGCAGATTCCGGTGATCATCGCAGATACCACCCGCAAGGCCATCCACCACGGATGGGCGGGTCGAAGCGTTCCGCTGGAAGGGTCGCGGATCAGCATGAACATGACAATCGGAAAGCCGAACATCACTGAGAAAAAGATAATCTGGAAGGGTGCGAAACTACCCCCCAGAAGTTTCACGACGACGTCATGGGTGGAATAGACGGCGAATGCGGCCAGTGAATAGGCGGCGCCCCGCGCGTTGGATCTTGCGACCTCTGTCATACCTGCCTCGGGTGTGGTGTTGCTTGCCGAGTAGAGATGACTTTACGGGAACTGCAAGTCCCCTGGGGTCAAAAACCGACGAATTGTCCGAGAAACATCTTATGCTCGGGCATAGCGATCCTGGCCACGCCCGAGCGGTAAGGTCAAAGACTGTCGTCAAGCGCCTTCAGGATCGCGTCACCCATCTGCGAAGTGGTGACGGGCTGGACGCCTTCTTCGCCAAGCAGATCGGCCGTGCGCACGCCATCGGCCAACACCTTCTCGACAGCGTCTTCCAGCCGTTTTGCCTCATCACCCAGATCGAAGGAATAGCGCAGCGCCATCGCGAAGCTCAGGATACAGGCGATCGGGTTGGCCTTGCCTTGGCCAGCGATGTCGGGTGCCGACCCATGGACCGGTTCGTAAAGGGCTTTCGGGCGGCCATTTGCCATCGGAGCGCCCAAAGAGGCGGAGGGCAGCATCCCCAGGGACCCGGTCAGCATCGCTGCGGCATCAGAAAGCAGATCGCCGAACAGGTTGTCGGTGACGATCACATCGAACTGCTTGGGCCAGCGGCACAGTTGCATCGCGCCCGCGTCCGCATACATGTGGGACAGTTCTACATCCGGGTATTCGTCGTCGTGTATCTTCTGGACAACTTCGCGCCACAGAATACCCGATTCCATCACATTGGCCTTTTCCATGGAACAGACCTTGTTGCCGCGACGCTTCGCCAGCTCAAACGCGGACCGGGCAACGCGTTCGATCTCGCTTTCAGTGTAACGCTGCGTGTTGATCCCCACGCGTTCGTTGCCTTCGGTGATGATGCCGCGCGGTTCTCCGAAATAGATGCCCGAGGTCAGTTCACGGACGATTACGATGTCCAGACCGGCCACGACGTCACGCTTGAGGCTGGAAAAATCCGCCAGCGCATCGAAACATTGCGCGGGACGCAGGTTGGAATAGAGATCCATTTCCTTGCGCAGGCGCAGCAGGCCGCGTTCGGGTTTGACGCTGAAATCGAGGTCGTCGTATTTTGGACCCCCAACGGCGCCAAGAAGAACCGCATCGACCTCTTGCGCCTTCTCCATCGTCTCATCGGACAGTGGCACGCCGTGCTTGTCATAGGCCGCACCGCCAACAAGATCTTCGCTGACGTCGAACTGTAGTCCGCGCTTGTCGCCATACCAGTCGATGACGCGGCGGACCTCGGCCATGACTTCCGGGCCGATCCCGTCGCCGGGAAGGATGAGAAGGGATGGGTTCGACATATGCGGGCTCCTAAAATTTTGTCACGCTGTGCTTAGGTCGCGCCTGTTGGAGCGTCAAGAACTCCGCGCCAATCGCCGATCATTCGCCCACGGAAATCGCCATATCCACCCAGATAAGCTTGTGGCGCGAGGCATCCGTGCTTTCGGCCACGACCGTCCCCGTTTCTGTAACCCGCAGGTTCCCTGATGGCAGGATGTAGTCCACGCGCATCAGGCCAAGGCCCAGATCGGTCCAATCCACCGTAGGCCCAAGCAGTGCGAGCGGATCTTGAAGTTCAGGATGGGCAAGCAAGTCACGTACCGTATCGCGATAGCCTTCTCCCTGATCCGGATCGACATTCAGGGTGCCCAACAGGACGAATGGTGGCGCTGGTGGCGTGTAGGGCAGGCTCGCGTCGAGCAGTAGTGGCCAGAAGCGGATCTCGTCGCGGTTACGCAAGCCGTTGAGGTCTTCGGGGCCATCGAACACAGGTGGCGTAGCGTGGAAAGCGAGAAGGGTCAGCGGGGTGCCATTGATCAGTATCGGCACCAGCCAATGCCCGACGCTCGAAAGTCGTTGAATGTCTTGTGCGTCGCCAGACGGAAACGGGGTGCCATCCGGTCGGGTTGGTCGCCGGGCATTGGGCAGGTTCTTCCACATAAAATCTGAAAAATCAGTTGCGGTGCCGATAGGCCATTTCGACAGGATGGCCATACCGCTTTGCCCGTGAAACCGCCCGTAACCCTGCGCATCCCGCGGCTCGCCCGTGCGCTCGTTTCCGTCCAGATCCAACCCAGTTGCGAGACCTGAATTCGGTGGCAAGGCAAACCGATGAGGATAGCGCAGGTCATACTCTGCCAAAGCATCCGCAAAAGCCGATAGCGCAAGCAAGTCGGCGTCATAGTCGAAACGGTTCAACAGGATCACGTCGGGATCTGCCCGTGTGATTACATCCTGCGCGGCGCTGATCTTCGAGTCTTCGTCGCGCAGGATATCGCGTAGCAGCAGACCCGGCCCGTCTCGGTCTAACTCCACGTTATACTGCGCGACCCGTATGACCTGCGCCGGAGCCGCCATGCCCCAGAAAAGCACCATCACGAATCCTATGGCGACGAACATCAGCTTCATGTCGCTCAGACAACGCCAAATGGGTTAACGCCAAGTGAAAAGGCCCGCCGATTCAGCGGGCCCTCATATTCAAATGCGCTGGATCAGACCCAAGGGCGATCCGCGCTGGCGCTTGCCTCGAATGTGTCGATCGCGGCAGCTTTTTCCAGCGTAAGGCCGATATCGTCCAGACCATTCAGCAGGCAATGTTTGCGGAACGGATCGACATCGAACTTGATCTCGCCACCGTCCGGCCCGGTGATTGTCTGGTTTTCCAGATCAACGGTGATCACGGCGTTGGATCCGCGCGAAGCGTCGTCCATCAAAAGGTCAACCTGTTCCTGAGGCAGGACGATGGGCAGGATGCCGTTCTTGAAGCAGTTGTTGAAGAAGATGTCCGCGAAGCTCGGTGCGATCACGCAGCGGATACCGAAGTCGAGCAGCGCCCAGGGCGCATGTTCACGCGAGGATCCACAGCCGAAATTGTCACCAGCGACGAGGATTTCGGCGTTACGGTAGGCGGGCTTGTTGAGAATGAAATCCTCGATCTCATTGCCATTGTCATCATAGCGCATTTCGTCGAACAGGTTCACACCCAGCCCTTCGCGCTTGATCGTTTTCAGGAACTGCTTTGGGATGATCATGTCGGTATCTACATTGATCAGCGGCAGCGGTGCCGCAGTGCCAGACAGCTTGGTAAATTTTTCCATCGTTTCAGTCTCCGAAGCGGGGTGGGCTGTGCCACCCCGTCGTCATGCGAGCCTAGCCGCCATGACGATTTTTGAATGTTCGAATGAACAGGGCCAGAACGACCAGCCCCGCGCCGTTGAACAGGAGTTCTACCCCCAGAAGGATGCCGAGAAGCGAAACCGACGCGGCCGCGAAATTGGCGAAGATGTAGGCCGCGAGCAACACGGACAATGCGCCAGAGATCAGCATGGGCCAGAAGAACTGCGTGTCCTTCATTTGCCAGCTCAGGAACAGGCGTGTGATGCCGCTGGCTGCGATCAGGATCGTCACCAGCATGGTTAACGAAATCATACCTTCAAGCGGGTTCCACAGGAAGGAAATGCCCAGAAACAGCATCAATGCACCGAGCAGAAGCGCCAGCAGCTTGCTGCCGGTGCTCGTCTCGCGAAACGCTGCGATGATCTGGACGACGCCCATCGCAATGAACAGCCCACCCGTAACCGCCGTCACCGCAAGTGAGGCCGCTACGGCATTGCTAAGTGCAAAGACGCCGAACACGATCGACAGGATTCCGACGATCAGCCATTTTACCCAGTCCTTCATTCCGCATTCCTTCCAATTTTCCAAAGGGTTCAGCGGCAGGTTACATCAATTCGCGTATGTCGGTAAGCTTTCCTGTTACCGCAGCGGCAGCAGCCATTGCCGGGCTCAGCAGATGGGTGCGTCCGCCGCGGCCTTGACGGCCCTCGAAATTGCGGTTCGATGTCGCTGCGCAACGTTCGCCGGGTGCCAGCTGGTCGGGGTTCATGGCCAGGCACATGGAACATCCGGCAAGGCGCCATTCGAAACCGGCTTCCTTGAAGATATCGGCCAGACCTTCTTCTTCGGCCTGCGCACGGACCAGCCCGGATCCGGGCACGACCATGGCGCGCATGCCGTCCTTGACCTTCTTGCCTTTCAGCACGGCGGCTGCGGCACGCAGATCTTCGATCCGGCCATTGGTGCAGGAGCCAATGAAGACGGTGTCGATTTCGATATCCGTCAGCTTCTGGCCGGGCTTGAGGCCCATGTACTCCAACGACCGACGTGCGGCGTCGACTTTGCCGCCGGTGAAATCCTCGGGGGTGGGCACGATCGCAGTGATCGGCAGCGCATCCTCGGGCGACGTGCCCCAGGTAACGGTCGGCGCGATGTCTTCGCCCTTGATCGTCACGACCTTGTCCCAACGCGCGTCATCGTCGGAATAGAGCGTCTGCCACCATTCCATCGCCTTGTCCCAGTCGTCCCCCTTGGGGGCGTGTTCACGACCCTTGACGTAGTCGAAGGTCGTCTGGTCCGGCGCGATCAGGCCAGCGCGGGCACCGCCCTCGATCGCCATGTTGCAGATCGTCATCCGGCCTTCCATCGACAGATCACGGATCGCCTCGCCGCAGTATTCTATGACATAGCCGGTGCCGCCGGCGGTGCCGGTTTCGCCGATGATCGTCAGGACGATATCCTTGGCCGTGACACCGGGCGAAAGCTTGCCTGTAATCTCGACCTTCATGTTCTTCGACTTCTTCTGGATCAGCGTCTGGGTCGCCAGCACGTGTTCCACCTCGGAGGTGCCGATCCCGTGCGCCAGAGAACCGAACGCGCCGTGGGTCGCCGTGTGGCTGTCACCGCAGACCACGGTCATCCCCGGCAGCGTCCAGCCGTTTTCCGGCCCGACGATATGCACGATCCCCTGACGAACATCCGTGACGGGGTAGTAGTGGATGCCGAAATCCTTGGCGTTCTTGTCGAGCGCGGCCACCTGAACCCGGCTGTCTTCGGGCATCTGGTCGGGGTTTTCGCGGCCCATCGTGGTGGGCACGTTGTGATCCGGCACCGCAATCGTCTTTTCCGGTGCGCGGACCATGCGGCCGGCCATGCGCAGGCCCTCGAAAGCCTGCGGGCTGGTCACTTCGTGGACCAGATGGCGGTCGATATAAATCAGGCAGGTGCCATCATCGGCTTCATTCACCAGATGGGCATCCCAGATCTTGTCATAGAGTGTCTTCGGGGCGGTCATTTTCATCCTCTCCCGCTTGGTTTCGTCCTGGCATGTAGAGAAGGTGCGCGAATGCGCACCGCGCATCATAGGTGCGCGGTGATCGTGCGGGACAGGCCGTAAAAGCGCCAAGGCAGGCGCGACCGGTCATCAATGTCGAACACGCGGGTCATGCGAAGCAAATACACCCGCGATCCGAGTCTATCAAGTCAACACGGCATGCCGATGTTCACCAGAAGCATATATTTCGTTCACAGTCTGCATATGACGCAGGGATTTCGAGGGGCTGTCGTTGAGATTTCATATCCCCGATGTTACCTTTAGAGAGCCAGCGCCGGTGTTGAGGCGCATCATACGGAGGACCAAGTCCTGTCTCACTCAGCCCAAGCGGTTTCACATGACACCGCACCAGCCGCTCCGCAGGGCGGGGCCGCACCCAGTTTCACGGTGGCCGAATTGCTGGACCACATCGTGACAACCCTTTCCGATGACAAAGCCGAAGACATCGTCAAGATCGACCTGCGAGGCCGGTCCGAGATGGCTGATCACATGGTGATCGCGTCGGGTCGTTCGACCCGTCAGGTGTCCGCACTGGCCCAACAGTTGACGGATGCGCTGAAGCAGGATTACGGCATCATCTGCAAGACCGAAGGGAAGGATCAGGGCGACTGGGTGTTGATCGATTCAGGCGACGTGATCGTGCATATCTTCCGCCCCGAGGTTCGGGACTTCTACCAGGTCGAAAAGATGTGGCAGCCTGCGGGAGCCAAGACCGTCTGAATGAAGCTGACTGTTTGTGCGGTCGGACGCCTCCGGAAAGGTCCGGAAAAGGCGCTGATCGACGATTACCTGACGCGGCTCGACCGCGGCGGCCGGGCGCTAGGGCTGGGGCCTTCAGAAGTGCGCGAAGTCGACGACCGCAAGGGCGGCGGTATGTCGGCCGAGGCGCAGCTTCTGGAACGCGCCTGCCCTGATGGCGCCGTTCGTGTGATGCTCGATGAACGCGGCAAGCAGCTTTCTTCCCCTGATTTCGCGGCTCAACTCGCCAAGTGGCGTGATGAAGGTCGGCCCGAAGCGTGCTTCTGTATCGGTGGCGCGGACGGGCTTGACCCGTCCTTTCGGGCGACGGCCGATTTCAAACTGTCCTTCGGCCCGATGGTCTGGCCCCATATGCTGGTGCGCGTGATGCTGGCCGAACAGCTTTACCGCGCCGCTTCGATCCTGGCGGGCAGTCCGTATCATCGCGTCTGACCAGCGCGGGCGACGCCCGCGCCCGGCCCAACGGCAAGAGGCGCGATATCGCGCCGATGACGGGCGGAGGCTTCCCCTTTTTGCTCGCAGACCTTCGATCTTCTTGCTAGTCCTGCTGCCGACACGCAACACGAAGGATCTCCGATGACCGCGCCGAAACCCGTTGTTCTGTGTATTCTCGATGGTTGGGGCCTGCGCGATGATCCGACCGCCAATGCGCCAAAGCTTGCTGCGACGCCGACCTTCGACCGCATCATGGCGACCTGCCCGAACGCACAGCTGATCACGCACGGACCGGATGTCGGGCTTCCAAGCGGACAGATGGGCAATTCCGAGGTGGGTCATACGAATATCGGTGCGGGCCGCGTCGTTGCCATGGATCTGGGTCAGATCGACCTGTCCATCGAGGATGGCAGCTTTTTCGAAATAGCGGCGCTGAAAGACTTCATCGCCGCCCTGAAAGACAGCGGCGGAACGGCGCATCTGATGGGCGTAACCTCCGATGGTGGTGTTCACGGGCATATCAACCACATCCTTGCCGCCGCCAAGGCCATTACGAAAGCAGGCGTGCCCGTTGCTTTGCATGCCGTGACGGACGGGCGCGACGTGGCGCCGAAGTCGGCGGACGGATTCATCGAGACCCTTGAGTCGACACTGCCTGACGATGCACGCATCGTTACGGTGACGGGCCGCTATTTCGCGATGGATCGCGACAACAGGTGGGAACGGGTCCAGAAAGCCTATGACGCAGTGATCAAGGGCGAAGGAATCCACTGTGACAGCGCCGGGCAAGCCGTCGAAGACGCGTATGCATCGGGCCAAACCGATGAGTTCATCGAGCCGCGTATTGTCGGCGACTATACCGGTGGAAAGGACAGGGATGGATTCTTCTGTCTGAACTTCCGCGCCGACCGCGCCCGCGAAATTCTCCGCGCTATTGCAGAACCTGATTTCGACGGCTTCGACACCGGCCCGCGTCCCGACTTCGCCGCGCTGCTGGGCATGGTCGAATATTCTGACGAGCATAACGCATGGCTCAAGACGGTCTTTCCCAAGCGCGAAATCGTTAACGCTCTGGGCGAATGGGTGGCCAAGCACGAATTGCGCCAGTTCCGCTTGGCCGAAACGGAGAAATACCCGCATGTCACCTTCTTCCTGAATGGCGGGCGAGAGGTGCCGGAGGAAGGCGAAGACCGCTCCATGCCCAACTCGCCCAAGGTCGCGACCTATGATTTGCAGCCCGAGATGTCCTGCGCTGAAGTAACGGATCAATTCGTGAAAGCGATCGAGGCTGGATATGATCTGATCGTCACCAATTATGCCAATCCCGATATGGTGGGGCACACGGGTGATCTGGATGCGGCGATTGCGGCGTGCGAAGCCGTGGATCGCGGGCTCGCGCGCGTGGTCGAGGCGCTCGACAAGTCGGGCGGGGCGATGATCCTGACCGCTGATCATGGCAACTGTGAGACGATGGTGGACCCGGATACAGGCGGGCCGCACACGGCGCATACGCTGAACCCGGTACCTGTAGCGCTGATTGGTGGGCCTGCTGGCGCATCACTGGTCGATGGGCGGTTGGCGGATTTGGCCCCTACCATCCTCGAACTGATGCGACTTGAGAAGCCACGGGAAATGACCGGGACGAGCCTGATCCGGACATGAAGGCGCTAATCCGTTCAGTTTTGAGTGCTGCTGTAGGGGTGGTCGTTCTGACCGCCCTGATTATTCCCCTTGCCGGGCCTTCCCGCGCCAATCAGAAGCTGCAAGAGGCGGCGCAGGCATTGGCCGACGCCAAGGACAGCCGCGACCCGGTGCCAAGGCTGACCCATGCCATCCGTGCCTTCGAGGCGTCCATGACCGATCTTCGCAGCGATCTTCGTGGCGCGGTGTTGCGGGAGCAGGCCTTGCAGAAAGAACTCGACAGCAAGAGCGGGGCATTGTCAGATCTCGTCGCAGCCATACAGACCATCGAACAGGATAAAGATCGCACATTGCTACTGCATCCTGCTGGAGCGCTGGCGAGTGCCCGCGCTGGCTTGTTGGCGGCGGATATGGCGCCTGCGCTGAATGATCGGGTGGCGTCTGTCAGAACTGAACTGGCGGAACTGGCGGAATTGACCGAAGCTCGCAAGCAAGCACAGTCGCGATTGCAGCAGGCGCTGTCGCAGGCACAGACCGCGCGAACCGAACTGATCGCGGCCCTGAAAGCCAATGGAACGCTGCCTGATCAGTCGGACATAGACGAGTTGCTCGAAGTCACGATGGGCTTGTCGGAGCTAAGTGAAACGTTCCCGCCATTGCCCGACGATCTTCGACCGGCCGCGGAAATCGACCTGACCAACTTGCCGCTGCCGGTTTCGGGAACGGTGCTTTACGGCTATGACGAACCTGACGCCACCGGCCTAACGCGCCCCGGGTTCACCGTTGCGACTGCGGCAGAGGCGCTGGTGACAGCACCCGCCGCCAGCACTGTGCGCTTTGCCGGGCCTTTGCTGGATTTCGGCATGGTCGTCGTCCTGGAACCGGTGCGTGACGCATTGCTTATCCTTGCGGGGCTGGAAACGCTTTATGTAAGCGAGGATCAGGTGGTCGCGGAGGGCGCCCCGCTGGGGCTGATGGGGGATGTCGGTGAGGACGAAAACACAATCGCGCCAGAACGCGGGAATCCTGCTGGCACTCTGCGCCCGGAAACGCTCTATATAGAGCTAAGACAATCCAACACGCCCGTGGACCCCGCCGAGTGGTTTACGGTTCGAAAGGACGGATAGAAGATGAGATCATTCATGATGGCCGCTCTCGGCGGCACCATCGCAGGGGTCGTCGCAACGACACAAATCGCCGGACCGCTTCTTGCGCAGGAAACGGACAACAAGACTTCGGTTTACGAACAGCTTGATCTGTTTGGTGATATATTCGAACGCATCCGCGCGCAGTATGTCGAAGAGGTCGAGGAAGGCGAACTGATCGAGGCGGCCATCAACGGCATGCTGACCTCGCTCGATCCGCATTCCAGCTATCTCGCGCCGGAAGATGCCGAAGACATGCGCGTGCAGACGCGTGGAGAATTCGGCGGACTGGGCATCGAAGTCACGCAAGAAGATGGCTTCGTGAAGGTCGTCTCGCCTATGGACGATACACCGGCCTTCGAGGCTGGGATCGAGGCGGGCGATTTCATCACCCATGTCGACGGTGAAAGCATGCTTGGCCTGACCCTGGACGATGCGGTTGAACTGATGCGCGGTCCTGTCGGTTCGGACATCGTTGTGACGATTGTGCGTGAAGGTGAAGACGAGCCGTTCGACGTCACCATAACCCGCGACACCATTAAACTGACCGCCGTGCGCTCGCGCGTGGAGGGTGACACCGTGGTTCTGCGCGTCACCACGTTCAACGACCAGACTTACCCCAACCTCGAAGAACAACTAAAGGAATCTATCGAGGAATTGGGCGGCATGGATAGCGTCAACGGCATTGTTCTGGACCTGCGAAACAATCCGGGCGGGTTGTTGAATCAGGCGATCCAGGTGTCCGATGCGTTCCTCGATGCGGGTGAAATCGTGTCCACCCGGGGACGCAGCGTCGAAGATGGCGAGCGGTTCAATGCATCTGAAGGCGATCTAGCTGAAGGCAAGCCGGTCGTCGTGCTGATCAATGGCGGGTCGGCCTCCGCTTCCGAAATCGTGGCGGGCGCATTGCAAGATCACCGTCGAGCCATCGTCGTGGGTACCAAGAGCTTCGGCAAAGGGTCCGTTCAGACGGTCGTTCCGCTGCGCGGCAACGGTGCGATGCGTCTGACGACAGCGCGGTATTACACGCCGTCGGGCCGGTCCATTCAGGCACTCGGGGTATCGCCGGATATCGTCGTTGAACAGCCGCCACGCCGTCCGGAATCCGAGGACGAAGATGAGGACCAAGCGCCCAGCTTCGCCCGCTCGGAAAATGACCTGCGCGGGCATTTGAATAACGACTCTATGTCCGAGGACGAGAAGAAGCTGCTGGAAGAAGAACAGCAGAAGGCCGAAGACGCCGCCCGTCTGCGCGAAGAGGATTACCAGCTGGCCTATGCCATCGACATCCTCAAGGGGCTTTCGGCTGTCGCCAAGCCTGAATGATCACATCACAACGGCGCGCGTCTCCGGATGCGCGCCGGCGGAGCCTTCCATGACCCCTGAACAGATCGAAGCTTTACCCTACCGTCCCTGTGTCGGCGTCATGCTGGTGAACAAGGACGGGCAAGTCTTCGTGGGCCAGCGCATCGACAATCCCGGCCCCGCTTGGCAAATGCCACAGGGTGGGATCGACAAGGGAGAAGATCCGCGTGACGCAGCCTTGCGCGAGCTTTGGGAAGAAACCGGCGTGACCTCTGATCTGGTTACGGTGGAAGCGCAGACCGTCGAGCGGATCGCCTATGATCTGCCGCATGATCTGGTGCCCAAAATCTGGAAAGGGCGCTATCGCGGGCAGCTGCAACTTTGGTTCCTGTTACGCTTCTACGGGACGGATGCCGATATCCGCATCGACACTGATCATCCCGAATTTTCCGCATGGCGTTGGCTGGACCCGGAAGAACTGCCGGGTCAGATCGTGCCTTTCAAGCGTGTTGTGTATGAGGCGGTTCTCGATGAGTTCCGCCCCCATCTGACTTAGCGGCGCGGAATGCTGTAAAGCGACGAGCCGCCGATCTGGGCCAGTTTTTCGACGCCATGAGTTGCACGCAGCGATGCTTCGGCTTCGCTGCCTGTTGGACAACCGACCAGATCGGCGGCGTCATCGAGATAATCTATGGTCAGGGGGGTTTCGCCTGTCAACTGACACGGATCCTCGGGCGAGCGGTAGCCGCCCAGAAGTTGCAGCGGCGGGGTCGGAGAGTTGCCGTAAGGGATCGGGCCGAGCGGCTCACCTCCACACGCGGCAAGCGCCACGGCGACTGCCCCCAATGATGCGACCTTTAGCCGGGTCAGATTGCCTGTCATCGGAAAACATCCTTTGTTCGGTGCGTTGACCGGACGCTAGCACGCGTTGCCATCGCGCGCCAATCGTAAGCGAATGGGTGCCAACAAATCCTATGCGTCTGGCGAAAATTGGGTTAGGATTTCCTTAAAACTAAGACCAACGAGCAGACCACAGGCCAGCCCATGCGACATCTTCTGACCGCGATAGTTCTGGCGATCGGGGGGATATATCTGCCCGCCGCCGCCCAAACCCTTGCGATTCATTCCAGCCCGCAACCTCCGTCTCGGCCCATAGCCGAGGCACAGCCGGTGCCCGCATCCGCAATCATGTCACCGCGACCGATGCTGCGCCCCGCAAAGCCGGAGACAATTGTGACCGAGGCTTCCGCCGCCGGGTTCCAGAACTGGATCAACGGGTTCGTGCCACGCGCGCGACGCCAAGGGATCAGCGATTCCACGCTACGAGGTTCCTTGACGGGCATTACCTATGATTCCAGTATTATCAGGCTGGACGGAAACCAGTCCGAGTTCAGCAAGCAGCTTTGGGAATATCTCGACAGCGCGGTATCCAGCAGCCGTATTGCGAATGGCCGGGCAGGGCTGACCCGATATGCAACGACGTTGGACCAGATCGAACGGAAATACGGTGTCGATAAAGAAGTCGTCGTCGCCATTTGGGGGCTGGAAAGTGCTTATGGCAGCAATCGCGGGTCAACCGATGTAATCTCTGCACTGGCGACTTTGGCCTATGATGGGCGCCGCGGCGCGTTCTTCGAGGAACAGTTGGTCGCGGCGTTGAAGATCGTCCAGGCCGGTGACATCAGCCCACGGGCGATGAAAGGGTCATGGGCCGGGGCGATGGGGCATACGCAGTTCATGCCGACATCCTATCTTGATCATGCGGTTGATTTCCGTGGGGATGGGCGCCGCGACATCTGGTCGGACGATCCGACGGATGCGCTGGCGTCAACCGCTGCATATCTGGCGGGTTTTGGCTGGCGGCAGGGGCACCCTTGGGGGGTCGAGGTCCAGCTTCCGCAAGGTTTCAACTATGCGCAGGCGGGCGATCACACGAAGCGGTCCGTGCAACGCTGGACGCAGATGGGCGTGCGCGACATGGCAGGCCGTGCTGTGCCGAACTATGGGGAGGCGTCGATCCTTTTGCCAGCGGGCGCACGCGGTCCCGCCTTCATGATCTTCAACAATTTCGAAGTGCTGGAGCGCTACAACGCTGCCGACAGTTACGTAATCGCCGTCGGGCATCTGTCCGACCGCTTGAAAGGCGGCCCCGGCATCCGTGCCTCATGGCCACGTGGGGATCGATCACTGAAACTGTCCGAGCGCAAGGAGTTGCAACAGCGGCTAAGCGCGGCGGGATTCAGTACGAAGGGCATCGACGGACGGATCGGGCCGAATACGATTGAGGCGATCCAGAACTATCAACAGGCGCGCGGATTGTTGCCGGACGGCTATCCGTCCTACGGGTTGCTTCAGCACATGCGCTAGGGACGGTGCGCGCGGCGGGTCAGACGCTCATCGGTTGTTGAGGAACACCCCATAGCGCGATGGATTTGTTGCGATAGGCCTTATCGGTTGACACTTCGCGTCCGAACCAATCCGGCGGCGTAAAGGCTTCGGCGTCTTCCAGTGTATCAAACTCGACCTCGACCATCTGCAAGGGTTGGTGGGCGCCGCAGAAAATATCCAGCTCGAACAGATGCCCGTTGCCCAGCGGTCCGATCCAACGCTTCTTTTCGATCCGGCGTCCGGTCGTTGCAGGCCAGAGCACGTTGAATTGTTCGGCTTCGATCGGAATCTCGCGTTCGGACCGAACAGGACCTTCGCCGGTTTTGACGGTCAGGAAAAGCTGGTCGCTTTTCTGCCGCAGGCGCATGGAAATCGAGTCGTCGGGATGCGTGCAGTATCCCTGCCGAACGGTGTAGCACCTCGCGCGGGCCAAGTCTGGTAGCCGCTTCACAAGGAATTTGCGTTCGATTTCTACCGGGTCAGCGTGTGTCATCTTCGGCTGTCTTGGGATTAGTTTGTGTGACGAATTAGTGGGCTGGCTAAAGGACGGCCGTCGTGAAAACAACACAAAAGTGTTACTTTTACGTTGGGTCGGGAGTAAGCACTGAGTTTTACTAATACTTTAACATCCGTCGCTTTATATGTCGGGTTGCCTTCCAGCGCGGGAGGGTCGGTTTCGATTCACGAAAAACTGCCAAGGATGAATCATGAAGACAGCTAAGTTGTTGGTTGGCGCGATTACCGTTGCAGTTGCGGGGTGTGTGTTCGCGCTTGTGCGACCGCAGGCCCAAGAGACCAAGACTTCGGAGAAGACAGCTGACATTGCGGCTGGTGAGCGGATCTATCAACAATATTGCGCGACCTGTCACGGGTCCAATCTGGAAGGACAGCCGGATTGGCAGACGCCCGGACCTGATGGCAGGCTTCCTGCGCCGCCGCATGACGAAACCGGTCACACATGGCACCATGCGCCTGAGATGCTGTTTACCTACACCAAGTTTGGTGGCGCGGCGTTGATGAAGCAGCAGGGCCTGGACATGGTCAGCGGGATGCCAGGCTTCGAGGGTGTGCTAAGCGACGCGGAAATCCGTAACACGCTCGCCTTTATCGAATCCACGTGGTCGGACCGCGTTCGCGTGATGCGGTCGGAACGCTTTGGCACCGGGCAGTAGCGCCAAGGGATAGACAATGCGCCGCGCAAAGGGCATGTCTGCGGAGGACGCAGATGGTATGGAAGGGCGCGGCGTGGCCAATCACCTTTATCAAAACGATCTTCCTGATGGGCTGGATCTTGGGCCGGTTGTCGCGATTGACTGCGAAACCATGGGGCTGAACCCGCATCGGGACAGGCTGTGCGTTATCCAGATGTCTGACGGTGACGGAAACGCGCATCTGGTGCAGGTCGCCAAGGGGCAGACTGCAGCCCCCAACCTGTCGCGTATGTTGACCGATCCCGAAGTGCTGAAGCTGTTCCATTTCGGGCGCTTCGACATTGCCGCGATGTATCATGCCTTCGGTGCGCTGGCCGCGCCGGTCTATTGTACCAAGATCGCGTCAAAGCTGGTGCGGACCTACACTGATCGTCATGGGCTGAAGAACCTGCTGTCGGAACTGATCGATATCGACATTTCCAAACAGCAGCAGATGAGTGACTGGGGCGCGCCGGAACTGACGGACGCGCAACTAAGCTACGCCGCATCCGATGTGCTGTATCTTCATGCGTTGCGTGACAAGCTGAACGAACGACTGGAACGGGAAGGACGCATGGAACTTGCGCAGTCCTGTTTCGATTTTCTACCCACGCGTGCCGTTCTGGATTTGCAGGGCTGGCCTGAGCAGGATATTTTTGCGCACTGATGACACAGAACGAGACATTTCTTTCCGTTGGCCGTCGCGTTGTTGGCATCGAGGCGGATGCGCTGAGACTTCTGGCCGAGGCGCTGGATGACAGTTTTGCAAAGGCCGTGGCCCGCCTGCTCGAAGCACAGGGGCGCGTGATCGTCTCCGGCATGGGCAAATCGGGTCACATCGCGCGCAAGATTGCGGCGACATTGGCATCCACCGGCACCCCCGCGCAATTTGTGCATCCGGGCGAGGCGAGCCACGGCGATCTGGGTATGCTTACCAAGGGTGACGTGGTGATGATGTTGTCCAACTCGGGGGAAACACCCGAACTGGCAGACATGATCGCGCATACCAGACGTTTCGAGATACCGCTGATCGGTATTGCGAGCCGTCCTGACAGCACCTTGTTGCGCCAATCCGATATCGCGCTGGTTCTGCCCAAGGCGGAAGAAGCCTGTGGGCAGGGCATCGTGCCGACGACCTCGACGACCATGACGCTTGCGTTGGGGGATGCGCTGGCCGTTGCATTGATGGAACACCGTCAGTTCACACCCCAGGATTTCCGGCAGTTTCATCCTGGCGGAAAGCTCGGGGCGCAGCTTTCGAAGGTTTCTGACCTGATGCATGTGGGCGACGAGATGCCCATGGTATCCGACACGACACCGATGGGCGATGCGTTGGTTACGATGAGCCGGAAGGGCTTCGGCGTACTGGGCGTCGAGGGTGCGCAAGGCGAACTCCGGGGAATCATCACCGATGGTGATTTGCGGCGACACATGGATGGCTTGCTCGACCGCACAGCCGGCGAGGTGATGACGATGGACCCCAAGACGATCGACATGGGCGCATTGGCGGAGCAGGCCGTGCGGGTTATGGAAAACACCAAGATCACGAGTCTATTCGCGGTGCGCGCGGAAGATACGTCCAAGGCGGCAGGAATTCTGACAATCCATGATTGCCTGCGCGCCGGGGTTGTCTGATCCGTGGCCCGCTTCGATAACGGCTATTCCCGCGCGGTCGCCGTTGCGAAGCTGGTTCTGCCGCTGATCGCGCTGGCTATTCTGTCGACGCTTTTTCTGTTCCCACGGGGGCAGCGGACCGGGGAGCCGATGGCGATCACCGACATTACCATTCGCGAACTGGCCCGGGAACAAAGGCTCGGTGCGCCAAGCTATGACGGCGTGACGGCCGAAGGGTCCAAGGTTAACTTGTCTGCTGAAACGCTGCGGCCTGATTCTGATCAACCGGGTGTGATCATCGGGACGGAATTGCGCGCGACGTTGTTCAACAAGAACGGTTTCGGGTATCAGATTGCGTCAGGCGCAGGCCGGATCGACGAGGAAACTGGCCAAACCACCCTGTCGGAAAACGTGCAGATCACGACCTCGACCGGCTATCGTATCCAGACCGATACAGCGTTTGTCAGCACCGATCTGAACCATATCGAAACCGAAGGTGCAATTCAGGCATCCGGACCGCTTGGGCAACTTACCGCGGGAAAGATGGTCATGACGGGCAATCCTGACTCCGGCAACAATGCAGTAGTTGTTTTCAAGGACGGTGTGCGGCTGCTATACCAACCGGGAAATTAAGAAAGCTGTTTCATGGGCCTGCGGTTTGTCGTCGTTTTCATCTTTTTGATCGCTGGGCATGGTGTCTGGGCGCAGGGGGCTGGTGTGAATCTGGGAGGTTTGCAGACCGATACCAGCGCCCCGGTCGAGGTTGAGGCCGATCAGCTTCAGCTCGATCAAACCGGCCGAAGCGCCAAGTTTTCGGGAAATGTTGTTGTCGTTCAGGGTGATATGCGCCTGACCGCCGCGCAGATTGTCGTACGCTATCTGGAATCGGCAGAGGGCGACGACCGGCAGATCGACACGATCACTGCCAGTGGTGGTGTGACCTTGGTGACGCCGGATGAGGCAGCCGAGGCGGCGGAGGGTGTCTTTACGCCCGCCCGCAACGAGATCGTGATGTCGGGCGATGTTCTTCTGACGCAGGGCCAGAACACGCTTGCTGGTCAACGCCTGACGGTGGATCTGGAAACCGGAAACGGCCAGATCGACGGTCGCGTTCGTACAGTTCTGCAGCCGGGTGCCAACGAGTGAGCCCCAAGCGGGACAATAAGTCACCCGCGGGGTTGGAAGTCGTCGGGCTGCGCAAAAGCTATCGCAAACGGCCAGTGATCCGCGATGTGTCGTTGAAGCTCAACCGCGGCGAGGTCGTGGCGCTCCTGGGCCCCAACGGATCGGGTAAGACGACATGCTTTTATTCGATCGCGGGGCTGGTTCCTGCGGATGGCGGGCAGGTGCTGATCAATGGCCGTGATGTGACCACCATGCCGATGTATCGCCGCGCCAAGATGGGAATCGGGTATCTGCCGCAGGAGGTCAGTATCTTCCGGGGCTTGAACGTGGAGGACAACATCCTCTCGATCCTCGAAATCGCCGAACCTGACCGCACCAAGCGGCACGAACATCTGGAAGAACTTCTGGCGGAGTTCTCGATCGAGCATCTGCGTCGCGCGCGAGCCCTTGCGTTGTCAGGGGGTGAACGCCGTCGCGTGGAGATTGCCCGCTGCCTGGCAGCGAATCCGCGTTATGTGCTGATGGACGAGCCATTCGCAGGGGTTGATCCCATTGCGGTTGGCGATATTCGCGCGCTGGTGTCCCAGCTCAAGACACGTGGGATCGGCGTGCTGATCACCGATCACAATGTCCGTGAGACGCTGGAGATCGTGGACCGCGCCTATATCTTGCATGATGGGCAGGTCTTGATGAGTGGCACGACCGATGACGTTATCCGCAACAAGAAGGTGCGCGAGGTCTATCTGGGTGACAGCTTCCGAATCGACTGAGGCAACCGGTCGCGATTATTCTCGGTGCGAGACAGTTGACACAAGGGCAATATTTGTCGCCAAATGGGGCCATGACAGCGGTTGTTCCACCTTACACGAAATCGCACCTGATTTGCTCGCGAATGCGTCCTGCGGCTGCGCAAGACATTCCCGGAACGTTTTCAACCCGACACTCTCCGTTTCATTGAACTTCGTCGCTTCATAAGCGTTCGGGGTTCTCAACACACAGGAGGCGCTATGCGTTACCAAATAAGCGGGAAGCAAATAGACATTGGGGAAGCCCTTCAAACCTATGTCAAAAATGAACTTGGTGTGATTGTCGACAAATACGCCGAACGCCCCACCGATGCGCAGATTGTCTTTTCCAAGCGTGGACATGAGTATGTGTGCGAAACCGTGGTTCACCTGTCCACCGGGCTGACTGCGCAGGCGCGTGCGACGGCCAATGAAATATATCCTGCCTTCGACCAGTGCGGCGAAAAAATGGAAAAGCAGCTTCGCCGCTACAAGCGCCGCCTGAAAGACCACCACAAGGTGCGCGCGCAGCCGGTTGAAGCTTTGGGCGGCTCGTCCTATATCATCGCCTCGAATGACGATGCGGACGATTCCGAGCCGGACACGCTTCAGCCGGTGATCGTCGCAGAAATGGAAACCCGCATCCCGTCGATTTCCGTCGGTGAAGCTGTTATGCAAATGGAACTCATCGGAGCGCCAGTCTTGGTGTTTCGTAACGAGGGCACGAAAGGGGTCAATGTCGTGTACCGTCGTGACGACGGCAATATAGGCTGGATCGAGCCCGGCAGCGCGACATAAGGGCGAGAGCCCGACCGGAAAGTTGAGGCGAATGGAACTGGCAGCGTTGTTGAAGCCGGAGGCCGTGAAGGTCGTCGGCAGCATGACCAGCAAGAAGCGTCTGATGCGGGAACTCGGCGAAATCGCCGCGTCCTGCTATGGCTTGGATGTGGATGACGCGGTTGAGGCTCTGCTTGACCGCGAAAGCATCGGTCCGACCGGTGTCGGCAAAGGTGTTGCGCTGCCGCATGCGCGCATGGATGGTATCGACCGTATTGTCGGTGTCTTTATGCGCCTCGACCAGCCCGTACCGTTCGAGTCCGTCGACCGCCAGCCTGTCGATCTGGTCTTTTCTCTGTTCGCGCCAAAGGATGCGGGCGTCAGCCACCTGCGCGCACTGGCGCTGGTATCGCGCGTGATGAGGGACGGGTCGACCTGCACCAAGTTGCGTTCCAACGAAGAAGCCGGCACGCTGCACGCGATCCTGACGGGTTTGGAGGCCAACCAGGCGGCCTGATCGCGTTCCTTGTCCCCGAAAACGATAAAAGCCCCGGAGTTCATACCGAACTCCGGGGCTTTTATGGTCTGGGCACGTGGTGTGTCTCATGGACGCGTGGTCAGGAAGAAATAGACCCATTCTCCTTTAAAATCAGGTTGTTCTGTGCGAAGAACAGCGACGCGCTCGCGCAGAAAGTCGAGGTAGGGATCGGCGGGTTCTACCATCGGTCGTGTGCCGTCATGCAGTGGCACGGAGGTCGCGATGGCGAGTGCGATTTCCTGACCATAAGGCGGGCCGATGGAAATCTCCAACGACGGGTGGTTCGCGGATGGCGCGCCAATTGTTGCCTCTTGATCAGAGGATAGCTGGCGTAGCGGCACCTGTGTGTTCGGCTCGAGATGGATTACTTGACCGGAAGCGTCGAAATAGTCGACATAGAGATACGCATCGTAGTCCGGGCCGGTCAGATCGAAGCTGAGCCTGTCTCCGCCATTGTAGAAGTATTCCCGAGCTTGCGCAGTTTGACCGATCAACCGGCTGTCGGTGAACTGATCCGTCGATTGCGGTAGACCGACGGTTGAAACAGCACGTAGCACACCGCATTGCGGGGGCGGCAGGACACGCACCGAGTCGCGCACCGGGATCGCGCCGCCCAGCAACTGCTGCAAGCTGTCTGTGACGGGTGTTAGAAGTGCCTCCTCAGGGACATGCCCGGTCAAGAGAATTGACCCGCTGTCCGGCTCGAACACGGCTTGCAAGCGTGCGCAGGGAACGGAGGACAGCAGACCCTCCATCCCGTCACGCACCGGATCAGTACCGGTCTGCGGTAGGTTGGGGGCCATGAAGGACGTAACGGCCGCAAATGAAACAGGGTCCAGGCTGGCATCGCCGCTCCAGGCAAGGGACGCGACCAAGGTTTCGGACGGTAAAGCCGCCGGGGCCTGGTTCAGGGCGGCAGGACGCAGCGCTGTAGCTGACACCGCTGTGACGGTTTGCGGCGCGCTTGGAATTGAGGTTTCTCGGGGTGTTTCCTGGGCGCGTTGAGTGGGAAGTGTCGCCGTGGGCGATCGTTTGGTAGGGATTGCTTGGGTATTGGCTACTACGGTCGCCGGGGCGGTCGCTTTGGTGCGTGACGCGGGTTGTCCAATGGGTTGCGCCAAGGCGCTGTCCAACCGAACGTTATGGGTGACCTTGCTGCGAGGCTTGACAGAAGATGCCGCTGCATGCCGAGAAATGACCTCTGCAGCGTCGGTTGATCGGAGAACGGTCTCGGCAGCTATTATACGCTGAATGGAGGTGCCCTGAACCCGTGACTGATCTGGAACAACCCCTTCCTTCGTTGGGCTATCCACCTGTTGTGGCGTCGCATTCGCCTGATCTACCTCGTAAGCGGTCACATCTAGGCGGCTGGCAGATACGGTTTGAGGCATTATCTCGGCTGGGTCGGTGGACAGTCGCAGCCCACCGAGTGCCAG
This sequence comes from Qingshengfaniella alkalisoli, assembly GCF_007855645.1. GTDB lineage: Bacteria > Pseudomonadota > Alphaproteobacteria > Rhodobacterales > Rhodobacteraceae > Qingshengfaniella > Qingshengfaniella alkalisoli. The sequence continues at coordinate 281,184 of NZ_CP042264.1, read as the reverse complement.
CGCGTGCAACCCTGCGGAACATGCGAGCCCGATGATCCACAGCCGTGTCTTCATGTCGGGTCGGGCGTTACGACGAGCGCCACCTCCTTCGCGCCAAGCGCTTCGATTTCGGCGACAAGAGGCAGCACCTGTTGCAGCCGGGTTGAGCCGTTTGCCGTGACCCTGATCAGTTTGTCCGGTTGATGTGTAATAGCTTCGGCGACATGGGCCAGAAGTGCATCGTGTTCGACTAGTGTGTCACCCAACGCCAACGCACCGTCATTGTCCACGGATATTGCCAACCCGCCGGCGGGAAGATCCGAGCCGGTCTGGGCGATTGGAGGGACGACATCAAACGGGGCGGTCGCTTCCATGCGGCCGATCAGCATGAAGAAAACCAGAAGGAAAAACACCACATCGATCAGCGCGATGATGGTTTCGTGGTGGGGCCGCCGCGTTTGCGCGCGTAGTTTCATTGACGCGCCTCCAGCCGAATAACCCGCAGGTTCTGCGCACCAACCTGCGTCACGCGGTCCATCACGTCGATCAGGCTTTGTAGCGACGCGGCGGGCGAGGGCAGCAGAAGAATTTCGGTAGCGGGAACCTCGCTCAGGCGCAGGGCCAGGATTTCGCCGAGCTCGTTGACGTCGTAGCTGCGCCCTTGTGTCGTCACACGCCCGTTGCTGTTCAGCCGCAGCAGAACAGGTGTGAGGTTGACCTGATCGGTGGCTTCCGAACGGCTTGTCTGTAGGTCGTTCCCGCCTACGGTGGGAAACATATCCAGATCCAGGAAGGTCGAGGTCACCATGAAAAACACCAGCAAGATCAGCATTACGTCGATCAATGGAACCAGCGAAATCAAGGGTCTCAGCGGCCTTGGTTGTCTGAGTTGCATGATGGTGTGCTCCGGCTAGTCGCGGCGGTGGCGGGCGTCCTCGGCCAACATCAGCGCACCCACAGAGCTTTCGATCAGATGCCCCGCGCTTTCCGCACGAGAACTGAGGAGCGAGGCGCCGATAGCGGCTGGAATGGCAACCAGAAGACCCGCCGCCGTGGTCAGCAGCGCCTGCCAGATGCCTCCGGCCAGCACAGCGGCATTGGCGGAACCTTGCGCCAGTTCCAATTGTTGAAACGACTGGATCATTCCCAGCACGGTGCCGAGCAAACCAAGAAGGGGGCTGATCATGGCGATCAGTTCCAGAAGCCTGATATGCCGGTTCATGCGTTCGAGTTCTTCGTTGCCACGCCGTACAAGATCCGTTTCCAGCAATGCGGGGCTGGTGTCGCGGGACATGCCTTCCATTGCGGCCAGAAGGACGCGGTCCGCAGGGGCCGTCCCGGATTGGGTCAGGTTGACAGCTTCGCGCGTTTCACCTTTGCGCCAATGATCCACAGCCGCGCTGCGACGGCCCGTGCCGGATGTCACGCCCCGCAATTCGATGGCTTTGACAACGATCAGGGCGACGGAAACCACGGACAACACTGCCAGAACAGCAATGATGGGGCCGCCGCGCATCAGGTCGGACAAATTCAGCATGACCTATTTCACCAGTGGCGCGGAGGCTTTGCTGTCCAGATCGACCAAGTCGAAGCAGTCCAGTGGGTCCGCGTTTTGCGGCTTGCACGCAGGGATGTCGTGCAGAAGTATCTCGGAAATGTCGCTGCAAGAAATCTCGGGGATCGCAAAAAGCTTCAGCGTGGTTCGCGCCGGTGGCAGAGGTGACGCGTCGATGGTCAGCAGGCTGTCGATGACGCCTTGGCTGTCAAGTATGGCCAATGACAGCTCGAAGCTTTCCAGCCCCAGTCCCGTGTCGTTGCCAAACAGGAAATACGCCTGACACGCGCCGTCATCGGTTTCTTCGAACTTGTTCAACTCTATGGACAGTCGCCCGTCCGTGCTCTGCGCCATCGCGGCTTGTGCCAGCGCGCTTACGGCGATCATTGCGCCAGAAAATCGGAAAGCAGATCGTATTCGCAAAACTCGTCCTCCCCGTTGCGCAAACATTGTGCGCGTCTCGTCGCGGCTTATTCTAGGCAAGGTACCCGCCCTTGGGTCAAGCGTTGCGTAGGAGATCAGTCGCAATAGTTCGAATACAATTCATATCCCGGCGCGGTATAGCGATAGGCAGTGCGGTCAGCATCGGCAGGGCGATCCGCGAGCGGATCATCCGCAAAGCTCGGTCGAGCGACAGGACGGATTCGGCGTGTCGATGGCCGATGGGTGTATTCATAAGGAATGGCTAGATCACGCGCATCGGGCGATGGAACGGGCGGCAGCACTGTCTGGCAGATCGCCTGCTCCCTGATGGAAATTTGCAGGGGTTTCTCTGGATCCGCCCTGAGGATTTCGACGATATGCCCGGCCTTTGTTCCTATACCACGGGTCTTGAAAGTCAGCGGCGGACCCAGTTCAACAAAGCGGGTCTGCGCGTCCGGTCCGAACAACGTGTCCTCACCCTGCCATTCCTGGCCGATAGCAAATTGAAGAGTGAAGCGGCCGGGAGGGACGAGGACTTTGAAAAATTCACCACCATTGATATAGGCCGCCAATGCCTGCCGGTCATTCTCGGCGTCGCGCAGGACCAGGAAATAGTTCTGCCCGGACGGTGTCTTGACCTGCAGTGGGAAGGCGGCGGGCAAGCCACTTCGGTTCCACATCAGTCCGGTGCGTGGCGTGTCTGCAGAAAGCGGGACGATACCGGTGGCACCGAATAGCATTGCGGCCAATGCGACAGCCATGGTTTGACGCAGAACCAGACCCATTTTGATCCTCCTACCTGCAACCTGGCACGGCATCACTCAAGCCCGACCGGTCACAGGATCACCTTTCCGTCACTGCCAGCGTAACCCCCGGTTCGGGGCGAATGGTCATGTGCATGACGGGTTCCGGCGCAGGGCCAGAGGGCGCGAAATGGAAGCGCGCCAGCAGGGTGGCCAGAATGATCTGAGCTTGCATCATCGCGAAATTCGCGCCGACACACACGCGCGGACCCGCGCCGAACGGCAGATACAGGTATTTGTCGCGGGATTTTCTGGCTTCCGGCGAAAATCTATTGATGTCGAACATCTCGGGTGCGTCCCAGTAGTCCTGATGGCGGTGCAAAGCGTAGATATTCAGAAAAACTGTTTCGCCTGTGCCGATGTCGCGGCCATAGAGCGTGTCCGGTGCGAGCACATTTCGGGCAAGCAGACCAACGGGCGGATAAAGTCGCATGGCCTCGTCCAGTGCGGCTTTGGTCAGGGGCAGAGCGGCCAGGTCTTCGGCGGTTGCTGCGCGTTGTCCGATCAGGTCGCGCGCTTCGGTTGCTGCGCGCGATTGAGCGTCAGGATCGTTGGCCAACAGGTACAAACCCCATGAAATTGCCAAGGCCGTCGTTTCGTGCCCCGCGACGATAAAGAACTGCATGTTGTGTAGTAAATCTCTGGCATCCATACGCCGCCCGGTTTCAGGGTCATGTGCATCCAGCATGTAGTCCAGGAGGTCGTCGCTGTCTCGACATGTCTCGGCGCGGCGCGCCTCGATCGCGCGGGATACCATGCGGTGCATTGTCCTGACGGCCGAGGCCCCCAGCAATTCGCCCGGTCGCGGAAACCACGGTGGCACTTCCAGAAAGTCCAGAAGCGATGCGCGACCGACCGTCAGAAAGTAACGTGTGATTGCGGCACTGTAGGTGTCTACGTCGAAATGTTCACGGCCCGACAGCGCAACGTCGCAAATGACGTCGAAGGTGGCGGACAGCATCTGTTCGACGATCTCGACAGGACCGGGCTGGTCCGAAAGACGTCGCGCCGTGCGGTCAGCGGTTTGCGTCATCAGCGGCGCCAGCGTCGATACATTGCGTGCCGAAAACACAGGGGCAATGGCGCGGCGCTGCCAGCGCCAATCCGCCCCTTCCGAGGTAAACAGGCTGGACCCGATGGCCGGCCTCAGCATGCGGATCATGACTTCGGATTTCGGGTAATTATGCGCATTGTCCAGAAACACTTGGCGCATAGCTTCCGGCCCCTGCACCATGTGCCAGCGCGCCGGGCCGGTTGTTCCCGTGACGATCGGCTGGGTGTAGGAAATGGCGGGCAGGATGCTCAGGACGTTGCGGCGGACGGCACGCAGGCTGCTCCATACACCCAGAACCTTGGCGGGTGGTTCAACGGTTGGTGGAACGAAGCGGGTCATCTTGCCTCCATTGCGGATGCCGCGCGGCGAATCGTCTGACGCTTTTGCCGGGCACGGGCATAGTGGCGGTTTCGGGAAGGTTTGTTTAGTACTCGCTCAGACGGTTCGGAGCCAGACATGACCACCAGCTCGAAGCCTGCGCGCCGAATGGGATCCGCTCCGGCTTTGTCTCTGGGCCTCAGAAGTCGGTGGTCGTTTGTGCTGTTAAAGGACGGATCGGGTTCACCCCGCGGCTTGACGCTGCAAGCGTCTTTTCGGGATCGTCCGCTTCGGGATATTCGCTCTCAGGATTCTAGCTCACGTCGTGGTCGTGATGGGAGTTGCCGAGAGTGTCGCGATGCTTGTCAAAAGCCCTGGTTAGCGCCCCCCACGCATTTTGCGCGTGCAGTAAAGGCATAGCAGATCATTCGCGATTGTCGCGGCTGCCAATGCGGTGATCTCCGACACGTCATAGGCGGGCGCGACCTCGACGATGTCCATGCCGACAAGGTTGATCCCGTCGAGCCCGCGCAGGATTTCTTGCGCCTGATAGGGGCTGAGGCCTCCGATCACCGGCGTGCCGGTTCCGGGCGCAGCGGCCGGTTCCAACGCATCGATGTCGAAGGTGAGGTAGCTCGGCTGATCCCTCACGATTTGCCGGACTTGTGCGGCGATGGATTCGGGTGTCGTTTTATGTACGTCCCGAGCGTCGATGATGTTGAAGCCCAGCGGGTCAGGGTTATGCGTGCGGATGCCGATCTGGACGGAGCGGGACGGGTCCACCAGCCCGTCCCGCACCGAATGCCACATCATGGTGCCGTGGTCGATCCGGCCGGGTTCATCCGCCCAGGTGTCCGAATGTGCGTCGAACTGGATGACGCTTAGAGGCCCGTGCTTGGCGGCATGGGCTTTCAGAAGCGGGTAGGTGATGAAGTGATCTCCACCGATGGACAGAAGCGTCGTGCCCTGTGCCAGAACCTTGGCGGCAGCGGCGGTGATTTCATCTGGTACCTTGTCTGGCCGACCCGGATCGAACATGCAGTCGCCATAATCGATGACGGTCATCTCGGCGAACGGGTCGAAGGTCCATGGCCATGGGCTGGACCATGCGATGTGGCTGGACGCGGCTCGCACGGAGCGGGGGCCGAGCCGCGTGCCAGACCTGTCAGACACAGCCAGATCGAAGGGAACCCCCATCACGGCTACATCGACCCCCGCCAGATCACGCGTGTATCGGCGGCGCATGAAGCTAAGCGCCCCGGCATAGGAGGCTTCCGGAACGGTGCCGCGCGGGTTGCGGCGGGTGAAGGCCTGGTCTCCGGCGACGGGTGTGACGGCTGAGTCGGTCGACATTGGGGGGCCTGTGGTTGGTCTTTGGGCCAAATTGACCGCGTTTCACGGGCGGAGTAAACTCAGCGAAAGACATACGCCTATAGGAGTATAGCCGCTGACCCATCAGCCAACAGGACTGGCAGGCGAAAGCTGGGACGCCGCCGTTGCCAGACTGATCGAAACCATAGGGGAGCCAGCGTTTCCGCAGGTGCTGCGCGGGGCGCTGTCTTTTCATGCCGATTTCGATTCTCTTGTAGTCACGGAGTTCGCGGCAGGTGGCCGACCGAATGCATTGTTCCATGATCTTGATGAAGTCAGGGCGGCAATCCATGTGGCGTTCTACGAAAGCGGGCCTTATTTGCTCGACCCGTTCTATCTGGCGTGCTGTGACGGGTTGGTGGCGGGCGTGTATCGTCTTCTGGACCTTGCACCGAAGGCATTCTTTCGGTCCGAATATTACCGGACATTCTATCGCCGGGTTCGTATCAAGGACGAGTTGGGGATCGTTCTGCGTAACGGTGATACACGCTGGATCATTATGTCGCTGGCGCGTGGCGCGCGACGTCCGGTCTTCGATGATCACGAGCTGGCGGCGTTGAGCGGTTCATTCCAAACGATTTCCGCCGCCGTGTTGCGGCACTGGTCGGGTAGTGCCGACCCCGGCACAAAGGGGTTGGTCCTGCCGCTCGAACAGCGGATGACCGGTTTCGCGGGTGATGCTCTCAGTCCGCGAGAGGCGGAGGTTCTGCATCTGGTCTTGCTTGGCCATTCCACACCATCTGCTGCGGCACAGCTGGGGATTGCGGAAGGGACGGTGAAGGTTCACCGTCGCCATGCCTACAGCAAGCTGGGGATATCATCGCAGGCGGAGCTTTTCTCGCGCGTTACCCGGTATCTGGCTGAAGGGGGCGCAACGGGTTGATTCCGCCGCGTCGCAGGCGCGTATTGGCGGTGACTGTGCCCTAAACTGCTTGCATCATCTACCTGACGAAAGATAAAGCCCGCGCAAGCGCCGATTACCTCTTTCATCAATCAGGCTTGGATAATGGACAGCCCAAAACCTTCCGCGCAAGGCGCCTCGATCCGTTTTGACAAGGTTAGCAAGACTTTCGACAAAAAGGGCGGGCAGAGCTTCGCCGCGCTTCAGGATGTGAGTTTCGATGTAAAGCCCGGAGAGATCGCGGGGATCATCGGCCGGTCCGGCGCGGGCAAGTCCACGATGCTGCGCATGGTCAACGGGCTGGAACGACCAAGCGCCGGTCAGGTGTTGGTCGGCGGTCAGGATGTCGGCACGGCGCGCGGTGCTGCGCTGCGGACGATCCGGCGGGATGTCGGCATGATCTTCCAGCATTTCAATCTGCTGTCATCGCGCACCGTCTATGACAACGTGGCATTGCCTTTGGAAATCGCGGGCGTAGCGTCATCCGCAATCCGGTCGCGCGTGCAGGATCTGATCGCGCGGGTGGGTCTGCAAGATCACGCGCAACGCTATCCGGCTGAACTGTCAGGCGGCCAGAAGCAACGGGTGGGGATCGCGCGGGCCTTGGCAACCCAGCCCAAGGTGCTTTTGTCGGATGAGGCGACTTCCGCGCTAGACCCCGAGACGACGCAGACTGTGCTGGGGCTGCTGAAGGACATCAATCGCGATCTAGGCCTGACCGTTCTGCTGATTACCCATGAGATGGCCGTCGTGCGCGATATCGCGACCCGAGTGGCGGTCATTGACGCCGGTCGGATCGTCGAGGAGGGATCAACCTATGACCTGTTCGTGCGCCCGTCGCACCCGACCACACGATCATTCCTGGGCGGTATCACTGGCGTTACCCTGCCGGCGTTTATCGCGGGGCGCCTGCGTGAGGAGCGCCTCGACAGTGGTGGTGAGCAGGTCATCCGCGTGACCTTCACGGGCCAGCACGCGACCGACCCGATGTTGGCGCTGCTTGCGAAGGATCTGGGCGTGTCGGTGAATATTCTGGCGGGTGCAATCGAGGAAATCAGCGATAAGCCTTTCGGCAATCTGCTGATCTCTGTTGATGCGCTGCGAGCGGATGAGGCGCGCGCCTTCCTCGAACGCCACGGCCTGTTGACGGAGGTGCTCGGCTATGTCGGCTAATATCATCAGCCTTCTTTATGAGGCGACGCTTCAGACGCTCTACATGGTGGCGATGTCGTCCATCATCGGCACCATCTTCGGCCTGCCGTTGGGCGTTTTTCTGGCAACTTCGCAAAAGGGCGAGATGCTGTCAGCGCCCACGGTGAACCGCGTACTGGGGCTCTTGGTCAACGCCACAAGGTCGGTGCCGTTCATCATTCTGGTGGTCGCGATCATTCCGTTCACGCGGGCAATCGTCGGTACATCGATCGGCACAGCAGCTGCGATCGTGCCGCTAACCGTCGCCGCGATCCCGTTCATCGCGCGGCTGATCGAAAACGCCATCCGCGACGTGGACAGCGGGTTGATCGAAGCGGCTCGTGCGATGGGCGCGACACCCTTCCAGATCATCCGCAAGGTGCTGATTCCTGAAGCATTGCCCGGCATCATGCTGGGCCTGACGCTCGCTGTCGTCAGCCTGATCGGCTATTCGGCGATGGTCGGGGCTGTCGGTGGCGAAGGGCTTGGCGATCTAGGGATTCGCTATGGATACCAGCGTTTTATGCCGGATGTGATGCTCGCCGTCGTCGTCATTTTGGTCGTGCTGGTTCAACTCGTGCAATCTGCCGGCGAGCGGCTGGCCGCCCGTGTCGACAAGCGTGCGCCTCGAAATCGGGGGCAGTAGCCCTCTATTCTTGCTGAAAAGGAGAATTTCTCATGTTGCGCAAGACAACTCTCGTTTCTGTTCTGGCACTGATCGCTGCCTCCGCCTCTGCAGAGGACATCAAGGTCGGCGTGTCTCCGGGTGAGCATGCCGAGATCATGGAAGTCGTCGCTGAAGTCGCGGAACCGATGGGCTTGAACATCGATGTCGTCGAGTTCTCTGACTATGTCGTGCCGAACCAGGCGCTGGCCGATGGGGATATCGAGGCGAACTCGTTCCAGCACCAGCCCTATCTCGACAACCAGATCAATGACCGTGGTTTCGCGCTGGTGCCTGTCGCAACGACGATCACCACACCGATGGGCATCTATTCGGACAGGATCACCTCGATGGATGATCTGACCGATGGTGCGCAGGTCGCCATCCCAAATGACCCGACCAATGGTGGGCGTGCGCTGCTTCTGTTGCAGGATCTGGGCATTATCAAGCTGGCCGAGGGAACGGGTCTCGTCCCGAGCCCGTTAGACATCGTCGAAAACCCGAAGGATCTGAAATTCCTTGAACTCGACGCGGCCCAACTGCCGCGCACATTGGCTGATGCAGACGTCGCGATCATCAACACCAACTATGCCATTGCGTCCGGGCTGAGCCCCAAGGACGATTCCATAGCCATGGAAAAAGCCGACAGCCCCTACGTGAATATCATCGTCGTGCGCGATGGTGATCAGGGGCAGCCTTGGGTTCAGACGTTGATCGACGCCTACCACACCGACGAAGTGAAAGCCTTCATAGACGAAAAATACCAAGGCGCGGTTATCACGTCCTGGTAATGCCCGCTGCCTCACTTCCGCGTCAGCGGGGGTGGGGCACCTTCGGTACTGTCCGAGCGTGAAATTGCTTGCCGGTGGTGGCATTCTACAACTGTCAGACACTGCCACACCCAAGACGGATCAACGGCAACACAGCCCCATCACCAACTTTTCTGAACACTCAATCTTTGTGATCTATACTGCATTGTGGACGTTGATAACCGTAGGCGCGCCGAACTTGTGGATGTAACGGGTCGTGTTCCGTGCCATTGTCAGGCGACGCAAATGAATTGACGCATCCACACGCCATGCGAATAAATACGCTGCGTAATGGGGGGGATGGATGCAGCTTGACCGATCCGACATACGTTTGCTGGGGTTTCTGGCCGATGACGGTCGAATGACGATCGCGGAACTTGCCGAACGTGTTGGCATGTCGCCCACGGCGTGCAGGCGGCGCGTGTCACTGCTGGAAGAGGCGGGCGTCATCTCCGGTTACCGGGCGGTAATCGACCGCACGAAGGCGGGATTCCCAGTGACGATTTTCGTGTCGATCCGCCTGGACCACAAGGACAATGCAGTCTTCGGCGCTTTCAAGGAAAAGCTCAAAACCTTCCCCGAGGTCGTGGCGGCCTATACGACGTCCGGAAATGAGGATTTCCTGCTGATTGTAAATGTGGCGGATGTGGCAGGGTTTGAAAACTTCCTTCAGCATCGGCTGATGAATGAAAGTCATATCGCCTCGCTTCGATCCCAATTCGCGATCAACAGGTTCATATATCGCCAACGCCTTCCAGAGAATTAGCGAAAATCACCAAAATCCGGCGCACAGTCGGCGAAATTCGCCGATAGTTCCGAGGTGTGCGCTTCGGATAGGCGAAAGTCGCTACGCAATCCGCGCTATGCTGTTTCTATACAGGAGGGAGGTGTGGATGCTGATCGAACGGCTGGATGTGAACCCCGAATTTGAGGGGGTCTATCGCGGGAGTGATGCCAAGACGGGTTTGTTGGCGTTTGTTGCAATTCATTCGACCGCGCTCGGCCCGGCGGTCGGCGGGTGCCGCATGAAGGCCTATCTCGGTGAACGCGCGGCGCGACAGGACGCGATGCGGCTGGCGCGTGCCATGACATACAAGAATGCCGCTGCAGGTCTTCCATTGGGGGGCGGCAAGGCTGTCATCTGTGTCGACGAGGCATCCGCCGGAACTCCTGAACTGATGCGTGCGTTCGGACGGTTCGTCGAGGCGCTTAACGGGCGCTACATAACGGCGGAAGATGTGGGGACTTCGCCGGAGGACATGCGCGAAGTGGCTTCCCAGACGACGTATGTAGCAGGCTTGCAGGATGGACCGTTTGCCAGCGGCGATCCGTCGCCTGTCACTGCGATGGGGGTATTCGAATGTATGAGCGTCGCGCTGAGTGCGCGGTTCGGCGCGCCGGATTTCAAAGGCAAGACGATTGCTGTGCAAGGACTGGGTCATGTCGGAATGGCCTTGGTCCGAATGTTGCATCGTGAAGGCGCGCATCTGATCGTTGCGGATGTGAACCGTGGTGCGACAAGGCTTGCGGCTGCGGAACTGGACGCGAGGGTCGTGCCGCCGGAAGAAATTCACAAGGCTTCTGCCGATGTGTTTGCTCCGTGTGCGCTTGGCGGAACGGTGAATGATCAGACGGTGCACCAGATTGCCGCGCCGGTCATATGTGGGGCGGCGAACAATCAACTTGCGGTGCCTGATATGGCGTCGGTGCTGATGGAACGCGGGGTGCTTTATTGCCCCGACTACATCGTAAACGCGGGTGGGATCGTCAACGTGGCGAAAGAAATCCTGCGCGAAAACTCCGATGATTGGTGCAATGCCCGATTGAGAGCGATCTCGCGGCGGCTTGCGGAGATTTTGGCGATTGCAGATCGTGAACATCGGACACCGACCGAAGTCGCCAATGACATGGTTGCCGAGATCCTGTCCAGCCGAACGCAAAGGAAAACAGCATGAACGCCCCTGTCAGTTTTCCCGAGATCGCGCTCGATGACAAATACACGGCGACGAGTGGTCGAATCTTTCTGACTGGTATTCAGGCGCTGGTGCGCCTGCCCATGACGCAGATGCGTCTTGATCATGCAGCGGGCCTGAATACGGCGGCCTATGTCTGCGGCTACCGCGGCTCGCCGCTTGGCGGGTATGACCTGCAACTGATGGCCGCCAAGGCACATCTGGACCGCCACGATGTCACCTTTCAGCCCGGGGTCAACGAGGATCTCGCCGCGACAGCGATTTGGGGCACTCAGCAAGTCGGGCTGTCCAAACGGGCCACCAAGGATGGCGTGCTGGGGGTGTGGTATGGAAAGGGGCCGGGCGTCGACCGGTCCGGTGACGTGTTCAAGCATGGGAACGCGGCGGGCTCTGCACGGCATGGCGGGGTATTGGCGATTGCCGGAGATGATCATACCGCCAAGTCGTCTTCGATCCCGCATCAGTCCGATCATGCGTTTATCTCTGCCCTGATGCCGATGCTTTACCCGTCTTCGGTGCAGGAGTTTCTGGAGATGGGGCTGCTCGGCATCGCCATGTCACGTTATTCGGGGTGCTGGGTGGGCTTCAAGGTGATCGCGGACACCGTTGAAACGGCCACATCCATCGATTTGATGCAGGAGGAGCGCCGTTTCGTTCTGCCGACGGATTTCGAGATGCCGGAGGGTGGGCTGAATCTACGCTGGCCCGACCCGCCGCTGGTGCAGGATGACCGGTTGCAGGAGTACAAAGGGTATGCTGCGATCGCCTTTGCCCGCGCCAACAAGGTGGACGAGATCACGATCGACACGCCCAATGCGCGGTTCGGGATCGTCGCGTCCGGCAAGGCGTTCGAGGATGTTAGGCAGGCGCTCTACAATCTCGGCATCGGCAAGGCGGAAATCGAAGCTATTGGTCTGAGGCTCTACAAGGTGCGGATGCCATGGCCGCTGGAACCCGAAGGTATCCGGCATTTTTCGGAGGGGCTGGACGAGATCCTGATCGTCGAGGAACGCCGCGAGATCATCGAGAACCAGATCAAGCAGCAGCTCTTCAACTGGCGGGCGGATGTGCGGCCCCGGATTGTTGGCAAGATGGATGACCGCGACCGCCATGTGTTGCCGCTGTCACAGGGCTTCACCGTGGGCCGGATCGCGCGTGCCATTGCCGACCGCCTGCTGCATTTGAACTTGCCCGAAGGTCTGCATGATCGGATCGCTGAGCGATTGCATTATTTTGAACGCCGCCATGAGATCGGCGCGAAGCACGAAGCGCCTGTCATCCGCCTGCCGCACTATTGTGCGGGGTGTCCGCACAATACCTCGACCCGCGTGCCGGAAGGGTCGAACGCGATGGCGGGGATCGGGTGCCACTACATGGTGCAGTGGATGGATCGCAACACGGAAACGATCACTCATATGGGCGGGGAGGGCGTGCCCTGGGCCGCGATAAGCCGTTACACTGACGAAAAGCATCGCTTCGTGAATTTGGGTGACGGAACCTATTTCCATTCCGGGCATCTTGCGGTGCGCCAATCGGTGTCTGCCGGGGCGAACATCACCTACAAGATCCTTTATAATGACGCGGTGGCGATGACGGGTGGACAGCACGTCGATGGCGAATTGTCACCCGCGCAGATCACGCATCAGATGTATCATGAACGCGTATCGAAAATCTGGCTGGTCAGTGATGCGCCGGAGGCCTACCGCAAGGTGGACCTCGCGCCGGGGGTCATCATTCGGCATCGCGACGACATGGATGCGGTGATGCTGGAAGCGCGAGAGGTCGAAGGCGTCAGCGTCATTGTCTACGAACAAACCTGTGCGGCAGAACTGCGCAGGCGGCGCAAACGCGGTAAAGCGCCAGATCCGGCCAAACGCGTCTTTATCCACCCGGGGATTTGCGAGGGCTGCGGTGACTGCGCAGATCAGTCGAACTGCATCGCGGTCGAGCCGCGTGAAACGGCTTTTGGACGCAAGCGTGAAATCAACCAATCCACCTGCAACAAGGATTTCTCCTGCATGCGTGGGTTCTGCCCATCCTTTGTGACAGTGGATGGTGGTGACATGCGGAAGCCGGAAAAGATCGACAGTCCCGATGACAGCCAACTGCCTTCGCCGACGCAGCCATCTCTGGATGCGGCCTGGAACATCGCGGTGACCGGCGTGGGTGGCACGGGTATCCTGACCATCGGCGCGATCCTTGGCATGGCGGCACATATTGAAGGCAAGACGCCACTGGTTCTGGACATGGCCGGACTTGCGCAAAAGGGCGGGGCGGTTCTATCGCATATCCGGATTTCAAGATCCGACGGACGCGTGACTGCGCCGCGTATCGTGAATGGAGGTGCGGATCTACTGTTGGCGGCGGATAGTGTCGTGGCGGCGTCGCGGGACGGCTATTCCCTTTGCGATCCGGACCGCACTTATGGGGTAATCAATACAAAACTGACTCCCGTTAGCGACTTCATTCGGCATCGCGATTTCGACTTCAAGACGCGAAGCGTGGATCGGGTCGTGCGTGGTGCTGTCCGGCCCGACGCGCATTTTCACGATTTCTCGGAGTTGGCCGTGGGGCTGATGGGCGACGAGATTTTCGCCAATGTAATGATGCTTGGCTATGCGGTTCAGGCTGGTCTGGTCCCGGTCGGATTGAAGGCGATCGAACAGGCGATTCGACTGAACGGTGTCGCAGTGCAGGCCAATCAGGATGCACTGATCTGGGGTCGTCTGCTGATGATCGATCCGGCGATGGTCCATGCGCGCGCGCGACCGAAGCGACGCGAAACCTCGCTTGCCGAAATGTCGCTGGAGGAAATTACTGCCCATCGCGCTGACCATCTTACTGATTATCAAAATGCAGGGCTGGCGAAACGCTACACGGATATGCTGGCACGACTGGAAAGTGCCGGCATCGGGCCAAAAACCCGCCGGGTCGTTGCCATACAGTACGCCAAGTTGCTGGCCTATAAGGACGAATACGAGGTGGCCCGCCTGTTTTGTCAGGCCGAATGGCGCGAGGAAATAGAAAGGACAATGACCGGGGAGTTCAAGCTGTCCTTTAATCTGGCACCGCCCATCTTGCATGGCTCGGACGCCTCCGGGCGTCCCAAGAAGCGGCGAATGGGGGGATGGATGTTTCCAATTCTGTCCCGCCTGCGCTTCCTGCGCGGCACGCTGTTCGATCCCTTTGGCTATTTGGCTGAGCGTAGGCAGGAGCGGCGGTTGATCGCGATCTACGAAGAAGACTTGGCGAAGGCGCTGGCAGCAGGAAGTCGGTCAGATGATGCACCGCTTGCGGTGGCGCTAAGCTGGCCCGACCAAATCCGCGGTTATGGACCCGTCAAGGCGAAGGCAATCGAACGAGCATTGGCGATGCGTGACAAGTCGAGCGAGATAGAACAAGCCGCGTGATCTATCCGCGCTTCCGGTCGGTGAAAAAGGGCAAGAGGGCGGAAAAGTCACGCCCGCGCCCGTTCGCCTGTTCGACGAATTCCGAGTATAGTTCCATCGCTCGCGCACCTAGCGGAGTCATCGCGCCAACCGCCTCGGCGGCGTGTTGCGATAGACGGAGGTCTTTGAGCATCAATTCGGCTGCAAACCCTGGCAGGTAGTTATTGTCAGATGGGGATACCGGTCCTACGCCCGGAGCAGGGCAGTAACTGTTCATTGACCAACTTGATCCCGAGGACGTCGAAACGACATCGAATAGCTTCTCGCGATCCAGCCCAAGCCCGTCGGCGAGGGCAAAGGCTTCGCATGTCACGGCCATGGTCGCGCCCAGAATCATGTTGTTGCAGATCTTCGCGGCTTGTCCCGCTCCGTTGGAACCGCAGTGGACGATCCGGCCACCCATGATGTCCAGAAGCGGCGTTACCGTTTCCAGCGCATCTTTTGATCCGCCAACCATGAAGGTCAGGCTGCCTGCCGCTGCGCCTGCAATTCCGCCGGAAACCGGGGCATCTATTGCGTCGAGCCCTCCTTGCGTGGCGCGTGCAGCCAGTTGGCATGCCGCATCGACGGTCACGGTAGAGCAATCCAGAAGGATCGTTCCCCGGCGCATCGCGGGCATGATCTGACGGGCAACGTCGAGCACAATCTCGTCATTCGGCAGCATCGTGATGACAACCTTGCCATAAGCAGCCGCTTCCACGGCAGTGGCTGCACTGGAAACTCCATCCGGCATCCGCGCGACCGGGTCGAAGCCCTGCACGTCATGGCCCGCCTTCGCCAGATTTCTGGCCATCGGCGCGCCCATGTTTCCGAGCCCGATGAAGCCGACTTTCATGGTGTTCTCCCTCTGAAGCTTAGCTCCCGCGCGCCAAGCGACGCCAGCATCTGTTCGATATCATCTTCGGTAACGTCTTCGAGCCGCTGATGCTGCCACATTGGGGTGCGATCCTTGTCGATCAAGACCGCGCGAATCCCCTCGATCAGATCGGCATATTCGCAGGCGCGGGAGGTGAAGCGGAACTCAGCGTGCAATGCGTCTTCAACCGTGCCACCTGCCGGAAAGTCTTTGATCAGGGCCGCAGAACAAAAAAGCGAAAGAGGGCTGGCGGCCTGCAGCTTTTCGGAGCATTGAAGGGCGAGTTCCGAGCCCTCATCATTTAGCTCGGCGATGATCGAGCGAGGGTCATAGCCGCTGAACATCCGGTCGATTTCGGCCTGCTGAGTGGCGATGGCGGATTTTTCCGGACCGGACGAGAAAGCGCCAATTGCGGTGGTATCGCCGGTGTCAGCCAGGGCGTTGATCAATTCGGGCCAGCGGTCGCGCGGAACATGCCAATCTGCGAAGCCCGCATGTATCGCGTCCGCTGAATCAAGACGCGCGCCCGAGAGCGCCATGTAAAGTCCCACACGTCCGGGTGCGTTGGCTAGTAGGCGTGTTGCACCGACGTCAGGGATCAATCCGATGGCTCCCTCTGGCATTGCCATCTGCGTGCTTTCACACGCGATACGGTGTGACACATGGCAACCCAGTCCGACGCCGCCGCCCATAACGTAGCCCTGCATCAGGCTGACGATCGGTTTTGGAAAATTGGCCAGCCGTGCATTCATCCGGTATTCGTCACGCCAAAATTGTGTGGCAGCGTCTATGTCGCCGGCCAGATACGCATGGTAGATCTTGGCCAAGTCACCGCCAGCGCAAAAGGCTTTGTCGCCCTCCGCCGCCAGAATTACGAGCGATATGGTGTCGTTCTCTGCCCACGAGTCGAGTGCGCGTGTGACCGCAAGACACATACCCCGGTCCAACGCGTTCAGCGCCTTGGGACGCGTCAGCGTGATACGCCCGGCATTGCCAGTCGTCTCTATGCGAACCGTTGGGGTGGATGAAGTCATTGAGCCGCCGCAAGCAGTTCACGCCCGATCAGCATGCGGCGTATTTCGGACGTGCCTGCACCGATCTCCATCAGCTTGGCATCGCGGAACAGTCGGCTGACGGGGGACTCGTTCATGAAGCCCGCACCGCCAAGCGCTTGCACGGCCTGCGTCGCAACCGCCATCGCCTGTTCACTGGCGTAGAGCACACAGGACGCTGCGGCCTGACGTGTTATCTGTCCCCGATCACAGGCCTTCGCGGTTTCATAGGCATAGGCGCGGGCGGTGTTGAGACTGGTGAACATATCTGCGATCTTGCCTTGCATCAGTTGGAAGCTGCCGATGGCTTCGCCGAACTGTTTGCGGGACGCGACGTAAGGCATCACCTCGTCCAGACAGGCCGCCATGATGCCCGTGCCGATCCCGGACAGAATGACACGTTCGTAGTCCAAACCGGACATGAGCACTCGAACACCGCCGTTTTCTTGGCCCAAGACGTTTTCCAACGGGACTTCCACGTTCTCGAACACGAGTTCTGCCGTGTTGGATCCGCGCATGCCCAGCTTGTCGAAGTGGGGGCTGGTGGAAAACCCATTCATTGACTTTTCGACAATGAATGCGGTGATGCCTTTTGACCCGGCGTCCGGATCCGTCTTGGCATAGACAACCAGCGTGTCGGCGTCCGGGCCGTTGGTTATCCAGTATTTTGTGCCGTTCAGCAGATAGAAGCCGTCCTTGCGCTCTGCTTTCAGCTTCATGCTGACGACATCGGATCCGGCGCCTGCTTCAGACATGGCCAATGCGCCGATTTTCCGACCGCTGACAAGATCGGGTAAATAGCGGTGTTTTTGGGCATCGGACCCGTTCAGCTTGATCTGGTTGACACACAGGTTTGAATGGGCGCCGTAGCTCAGGCCGACCGATGCCGATGCACGTGAGATTTCTTCGAGCGCGACCAAATGCGCCAGATACCCCATATCGGCGCCGCCGAATTCTTCCGGCACCGTAATGCCGAGCAGGCCCATGTTACCCAGTTCCGGCCAAAGCTCGTTCGGGAATACGTTGGTCTTGTCGATCTCTGCCGCCACTGGCGCGATGCGATCCTGTGCCCAGCGATGGACGGACTCCCGCAGTGCATGGATGTCGTCACCGAGATCAAACGCCATAGATGAATCGAACATCGACTGCTCCTTCCCCTGTTCAGTCGACCCTGTGTTTCATCAAGCCTATGAGCAACGGTCAGGAGAGGCAATCGCGAAGCGCATATGACCAAGTCACACAACTAAATCACACGTTTAGCGAAAGAAATCGCACTGCGGCCTTGTGTCATGATGATACTTCGGCAAACTACAGTAAAGTAAAGTTGATCGAAATCACGGCTATATCCGTTTCGCGTCAACCGCCCGCCGTCCTTCGGCTGAGATGTTGGCTACGCGCTTAACGGGCGCCAGCGAAGGAACGCGAGCATGGCAGATTACCTTAAGCTACTTCTGTTCGGGCTGATGACGCTTTTTGCCGCGATTGCGGCGAATTTCGCGCGGGATCTGTCCTATAATGTCCACGCGCTTCTGATCATGCTGATTTCGGGTGGGCTCTTCTTGTGGACCCTGCGCCGGATCGATGAGCCGAAACGGGTTGTGGATCGGTCCGGCTATATGGATGATGTGATCCGTGCGGGCATCATTGCCACGGTGTTCTGGGGTGTGGTTGGCTTTGTGGCGGGCACATTCATTGCCTTTCAACTCGCGTTTCCGGTTCTCAATTTCGAATGGGCGCAACCCTATTTGAATTTCGGGCGCCTTCGCCCGCTGCACACCTCAGCGGTGATCTTCGCCTTTGGCGGCAACGCGCTGATTGCAACGTCATTCTACGTGGTCCAGCGAACCTGCGCGACGCGGCTTTGGGGCGGCAATCTGGCTTGGTTCGTGTTCTGGGGCTACCAGTTGTTCATCGTTCTGGCGGCGACGGGTTACGTGCTCGGTGGCACCCAGTCCAAGGAATACGCAGAACCCGAATGGTATATTGACCTTTGGCTGACCATCGTCTGGGTCGCCTATCTGGTCATTTATCTGGGCACTATCGCGCGACGCAAAGAGCCGCACATCTATGTCGCGAACTGGTTCTACCTGTCCTTCATCGTCACCATCGCGATGCTGCATGTCATCAATAACCTGGCGCTGCCGGTGTCACTGTTTGGATCGCGTTCGGTGGCGGCATTCGCTGGCGTCCAGGATGCCATGACGCAGTGGTGGTATGGCCACAATGCGGTGGGCTTCTTCCTGACCGCCGGCTTCCTGGGGATGATGTACTACTTCATTCCCAAGCAGGCGGAGCGCCCGGTCTACAGCTACAAGCTGTCGATCATCCACTTCTGGGCGCTGATCTTCTTGTATATCTGGGCTGGCCCGCACCACCTGCATTACACAGCGCTGCCCGACTGGGCGTCGACGCTTGGCATGGTGTTTTCGGTGATCTTGTGGATGCCGAGCTGGGGCGGCATGATCAACGGGCTGATGACCTTGTCGGGCGCGTGGGACAAGCTGCGTACCGACCCGGTGATCCGCATGATGGTGATTGCGGTCGCGTTCTACGGCATGGCCACCTTCGAGGGGCCGATGATGTCGATCCGCGCGGTCAATTCGCTCAGTCATTATACCGACTGGACCATTGGTCACGTCCATTCCGGCGCGCTTGGCTGGAACGGGATGATCACCTTCGGTGCGCTCTACTATCTGGTGCCGGCACTGTGGAAACGGCAGAGCCTGTATTCGCTGTCGCTGGTGAACTGGCACTTCTGGCTGGCCACGATCGGTATCGTTCTCTACGCGTCGTCGATGTGGGTCAGCGGCATCATGGAAGGCCTGATGTGGCGTGAAGTTGATGCGAATGGCTTCCTCGTGAACTCCTTCGCGGACACGGTCGCGGCCAAGTTCCCGATGTATGTAGTGCGCGCGCTTGGCGGGGTGCTCTATGTCGCTGGCGCGCTGATCATGACCTACAACCTGTGGATGACCGCAACGCGGGCTGAGCCGAAAAAGGCCAGCACCACAACCGTGGCTGCGGAATAAGGAGACAGGACCATGGCAATTCTTGATAAGCACAAGGTTCTGGAAACCAATGTAACGCTGCTGTTCATCTTCAGCTTCATCGTCGTAACGATCGGCGGGCTGGTGCAGATCGTGCCGCTGTTCTACCTCGAAAACACCATTGAAGAGGTTGAAGGCGTCCGGCCCTATTCACCGCTGGAACTGACCGGACGAGAGATATACGTCCGCGAAGGTTGCTATGTGTGCCACAGCCAGATGATCCGTCCGATGCGGGACGAAGTCGAACGCTACGGGCACTACAGCCTCGCCGCGGAATCGATGTATGATCATCCGTTCCAGTGGGGGTCTAAGCGCACGGGGCCGGATCTGGCGCGGGTCGGTGGACGTTACTCGGATGAATGGCATGTGGAACACCTGAAGGATCCGCAGTCGGTCGTTCCTGAATCGGTTATGCCGAAGTATGCCTTCCTGGAACGCACGCCGATCCACTCGAATCACATCGAAGATCTGCTCAGGTCGCACCGGGCCGTTGGCGTGCCCTACAGCGACGAGATGATCGAAAACGCTTCTGCCGACTTCCGGGCGCAGGCTGATCCCGACAGCGACTATGACGCGGTGCTGGAGCGCTACCCTGGAGCGCAGGTGCGCAACTTCGACATGCAGCCCGGCATCTCGGAAATGGATGCGCTGGTGGCCTATCTGCAAATGCTTGGTACGCTTGTCGATTTCTCGACCTTCACTCCGGACGAAAGTCGGTGATGCACGATGGAAAACTATTCATTCCTGCGCCAATTCGCGGATAGCTGGATGCTCCTGTTCCTGACGCTGTTCTTCGTCGGGGTGGTCATCTGGGTGCTGACACGAAAGCGCGGAAAATTCGACGACGCGGCGAATTCAATCTTTCGCCATCAGGATCAGCCCGCGTCCGACAAGGACGAGCCAACCCGTGACGAGAACGGGAAAGCCTAGGAGAACGGCGCATGAGCAAGAAAACTCCGGAAAGCGAACAGGAAATTCCCACTACCGGCCACTCATGGGATGGGATTCAGGAATACGACAATCCAATGCCGCGTTGGTGGCTCTGGACCTTCTATGCGACCATCGTTTGGGGCATCGGATACACCATCGCCTTCCCGGCTTGGCCGATGATCCGGGAAGCCACACCAGGTTTGCTCGGTTTTTCTACGCGCCAGGAAGTGGCGCGGGACATTGCGGCCGTGGACGAGGCAAATGCCCAGATCAACGCTCAGCTCGCGGGCGCTGATCTGAATGCGATCGAGGACGATCCGGAACTGAACCAGTATGCGATCAATGCAGGTGGCGCGATTTTCCGGACCTGGTGCGCTCAGTGTCATGGATCGGGCGCTGCGGGTGCGCGGGGCTTTCCCAACTTGCTGGACGATGACTGGCTCTGGGGCGGTACGATTGAGGACATTCACTACACCGTCGCGCACGGTATTCGTAATGAAGAAGATCCCGATGCACGCTTTTCGCAGATGCCAGCTTTCGGTGAAATTCTCTCGCGCGAAGAAATCGACCAGGTCGTTAATTACGTGATGAGTCTGTCGGGTGAGCCAAGGGATGCCGACGCGGCTGAAACCGGCGCGCAACTCTATGCAGATAATTGCGCCACCTGTCATGCGGATGACGGAACGGGTGATCGATCACAAGGCGCGCCCAACCTCACCGACGCGATCTGGCTGTATTCGGGCGATTACAATACGTTGGTCGAATCCGTCACCTATGCGCGTTATGGAGTGATGCCGCACTGGTCCGGCCGGTTAAGCGATGCGCAGCTCAACGCGGTTTCCGCTTATGTTCACCAGCTTGGCGGGGGCGAGGAAATGGCCACCGACGAGAGCGAAGACATGCCGGATACAACCGTGCAGTAGATATAAGGAAGCGCGACAAAACGACACCGCCACTTTGCCGCATTCCATTTTCCGACCAGTGGCCCAGATTCAGCATCATGACTGATCTGCGCTGCGGCGGCACAGACCAACAAGGAACAGGTGCCGAAGATGAGCGACACGAACCCAGCACCATCGCTATACGCGGCGCGGGAGCCGATATTTCCGAAGCGCGTCTCGGGAAAGTTTCGACGGCTCAAATGGATCATCATGCTGATCACGCTGGGGATCTATTATGTGACCCCGTGGATCCGGTTCGATCGCGGGCCGAACCTGCCAGATCAAGCGGTGCTTGTGGACATGGCCGGTCGCCGCTTTTTCTTCTTCTGGATCGAGATATGGCCGCATGAATTCTACTTCGTCGCCGGGCTGTTGATCATGGCAGGATTGGGGCTGTTCCTGTTCACCTCGGCCCTTGGACGCGTGTGGTGCGGCTATGCCTGCCCGCAGACGGTTTGGACAGACCTGTTCATCCTTGTCGAGCGTTGGATCGAGGGCGACCGGAACGCGCGCATTCGTCTGCTCCGGCAGAAATGGGATGTGCGGAAGGCGCGTCTCAGGATCACCAAATGGGCCGCTTGGCTTCTGATCGCGGTTGCGACGGGCGGGGCTTGGGTGTTCTACTTCGCCGATGCTCCGACGTTGCTCCATGATCTGGTGACGGGGCAGGCCCATCCGGTGGCCTATTCGACCATTGCTATCCTTACTGCAACGACCTTCACGTTCGGTGGTTTCATGCGTGAACAGGTCTGTATTTACATGTGCCCATGGCCTCGAATTCAGGGTGCCATGATGGATGAACAGACCCTTACTGTCGGCTATCGCGATTGGCGTGGCGAGCCGCGTGGTCATCGTCGGCCGGGGTCTGATGTGGCCAAGGATGGTACGGCCTTGGGAGACTGCATCGACTGCAACGCTTGTGTGAATGTCTGCCCGACTGGTATCGACATCCGCGACGGTCAGCAGATGGAATGTATTACATGCGCTCTCTGCATTGATGCCTGCGACGAGGTGATGGCCAAGCTCGGCAAGCCGCGTGGGTTGATCGACTATCTCGCCCTGTCGGACGAGCCGCACGAGCGCGCCGGCGAAAAACCGACCCCCGTGTGGCGGCACATCTTCCGGGTCCGCACGATTCTTTACACCGTCCTTTGGGCCGGGTTTGGCGTCGCGATGCTTGTGGCGTTGTTCATGCGGTCGGACATTAACCTGTCCGTCGCGCCGGTGCGAAATCCGGTCTATGTAACGCTGTCAGATGGGACCATTCGTAACACTTATGATGTGCGCATCGGCAACCAGCATGGTGATGAGCGCGCGTTCGAGATTTCTTTCGCGTCTGACGCAGAGCTTGCCTTGTCGGTGGAAGGCTCCGACAATCAGATTGCGACCGTGGCGCCCGATGCGACGCAGCTGGTGAGGGTCTATGTGACTGCTGCGCCGGGCTCGGCTGCCGCGATGACGCAGAACACGGGTTTGACGATTTGGGCGACTGATCCGCAAAGCAATGAACGGGTTGGCAAGTCGACGGTCTTTACGGGAACGGGACAGTAATGGCGCCTCTGACGGGCAAACAGGTTTTCATCGGCGTGGCGGCGGCGTTTGGTGTGATTATCGGCGTGAACCTCGTGCTTGCCGTGCAAGCGGTGCGTACCTTTCCTGGTCTGGAGGTCGCCAATTCCTATGTTGCCAGCCAGGAATTCGACCGCAAGCGGGCCGTACAGCTTGCCTTGGGTTGGGATATCGCCGCCTCCTATGACAATGGCATGCTGCGTATCGCGATCACAGATGGGGACGGCAGGCCCGTTCACGCGGCTTCGGTTCTGGCGACGGTCGGCTGGGCGACCAGCACGCATGACGACATCAACCCCGCCTTTGCGTGGGATGGAGATGCCTTCATCGCACCGGCGAAGCTGGAACCGGGTAACTGGAACATCCGTCTGATCGCCGTCGCGGAGGACGGCACGGAATTTCGTCAGCGTATTCCGCTTTATATCCGGGACGAGCGGAACTGAGATGGCCCTGAGCGACATATCCGGTCGAAATGGTCCTCGGCCAGTCGCCTGTCCGGGTTGTGTTGCTGTATCGGGGTGAGATCGTCGACCTGCCGTCTGAAGCGGATGCGCATATCCTTTTGTCGGTTCCGGCCATTCATTGTGCTGCCTGTATCTCAAGGGTGGAACGAGCGCTAAACGCGCAGTCTGGTGTTAAGTCCGCTCGGGTTAACCTTACGCTGAAACGCGCGATTATTGACGCGGAGGGTTCGGTGTATGCGGATGACATGATCCGTGTGCTGAACGATGCTGGGTATGATGCCTATGAGTTGGATGCGACAACACTGAAGGGGGCCGATGCGGATCGATCTGGGCGCGATCTGCTGATGCGATTGGGTGTCGCTGGATTTGCCGCGATGAACGTCATGCTGTTGTCGGTCGCGGTATGGTCTGGTGCGGTCGACTCCACGCGGGACATGTTCCATTGGATTTCGGCAGCGATCACACTTCCGGCCATTGCCTTTTCCGCGCAGCCGTTCTTCGTGAGCGCATGGTCGGCGCTGCGGCGGCAGCACATGAACATGGATGTACCGATTGCCTTGGCGATCCTTTTGGCGCTTGGGACATCATTATATGAAACGGCTCATAGCGGCGAGCACGCTTATTTCGACGCCGCCCTGACACTGACCTTCTTCCTGCTGGCGGGGCGCTATCTGGATCATCGTACGCGATCCGCGGCAAAGTCTGCGGCCGCAGAGCTGGCAGCGCTGGAACTGCCGAATGCGATGCGCGTCGATGCAGATGGCGATCATGTGGTCAGGGTGATTGAGCTGCGCCCCGGTGATCTGATCCGTGTGCTGCCCGGTGCGCGTTTGCCAGCCGATGGCGTGGTGGCCGAGGGTGAGACGGAGGTCGACCGCTCGCTTCTGACGGGAGAGACAACACCTGTTTTTGCCGGTCTCGACGTGGCGCTAAGCGCGGGGGACATCAACCTGACGGGTCCGATCGTAGTACGGGTCAGCGCGGCGGGCAAGGACAGTTCCCTGCATGCGCTCGCCGACCTCGTGGCCGTCGCCGAAAGCGGGCGTGCGAACTATTCTTCCTTGGCGGATCGTGCTGCACGGCTCTATGCGCCGGGCGTGCATATCCTTGCTGCGCTGTCTTGCCTCGGCTGGTATCTTGGCACCGGCGATATGCGGGTTGCGTTGAACATCGCTGCCGCAGTTCTGATTATTACATGCCCCTGCGCATTGGGATTGGCTGTCCCTGCGGTCACGACAGCGGCTTCGGGTCGCTTGTTCCGCAATGGATTGTTGATCAAGGATGGCACAGCGCTGGAGCGTTTGGCCGAAATCGATACCGTCGTGTTCGACAAGACGGGCACACTGACGCTGGGGGTACCCAAACCCGAGCTGCCCGCCGGAGTTTCTCCGGACGATCTAGCCATCGCGCTGGCCCTTTCGACCGGGTCAGCACACCCGATGTCGAAGGGTTTGGTGAAAATGCTCCATGCTGAAGGTATTCAACCCGCCAAGCTGACCGATATCTGTGAGCATCCCGGTTATGGTGTCGAAGCGGTTTGGCGGGGGCTTGTCGTGCGACTGGGGCGCGGCGAATGGGTTGGTGCTGTAGATGCGCCGCAATCTCTATCGACGTCGTGGCTACGTATCGGCGATGCCGCGCCTGTCCCATTCGTGTCCATCGACAACCCGCGCCCTGGTGCGGCGGAGTTGATACAACAGCTTCGCGCGTGCGGGTTACGCACCATGTTGTTGTCAGGGGATGGGGTGGGGCCGGTCGGCAAGCTGGCACAGAGCCTTGGCATAGATGACCATCGCGCTGGAATGTTGCCGCAGGACAAAGCCGCATCGGTGCAGGCGTTGACGAAGGACGGCCACAAGGTTCTGATGATCGGTGACGGGCTGAACGATACGGCAGCTTTGGCGGCCGCTCATGTGTCGATTTCACCAGCCAGCGCCCTGGATGCGGCCCGTGTCGCGTCGGATATAGTGCTGATAGGAAACGACATTTCCGTTGTGTTCGATGCTCGCAATGTGGCTTTGACAGCGACCAAGCGTATTCATGAGAATTTCCGCATTGCGACGCTTTACAACATCCTTGCTGTGCCCTTGGCGATTGCTGGTCTCGCAACGCCATTGATGGCGGCGCTGGCGATGTCCACATCCTCCGTGACCGTATCGTTGAATGCGCTGCGTCTGGGGCAGTGGCGGAACGACGCCTGACATGGATGTTCTGGTTTATCTCATTCCGGCATCGCTTTTTCTGGGGGCAGTTGGCCTGATCGCCTTCATCTGGACGTTGCGGTCGAACCAGTATGACGACCCCGAGGGCGACAGCCGCCGCATCCTTAATTCCGATTGGGATGACGAACCGCCGCAGGATTAGGTCCCAAGTCGTCAGTAAAAGATGTTTGGGTGCCACGCCCATTTGTGCCTATACCTTCGAAACGAGGGGCGCATGGCTACACTTAAAGACATCAGCAATCATCTGGGTATTTCCGTCACGCAGGTCAGCCGCGCGCTGAATGGTCATTCGGATGTGTCCGAGGTAACCCGTGTCCGTGTCATGGAGGCTGCGGAACAGCTCCGCTACCGCCCGAACCTGCCTGCCCGGGCCTTGGTGTCGGGCCGATCCGCGATGGTTGGTTTGGTGTCCCAGAACTACTCAGGGATTACGACCAACCGGAACTTCTTGGAAACGGTCACGGGATTGTCGTTGCAGTTTTCCAGCAGGGACATGCAGTTCGTTCTGCATATTGCGCCGGAGGGGACAGAACTTATCGATGTGTATGATCGGCTGATCCATGGTGGATCTCTTGGCGGGTTCGTTATTATAGAGCCGTATGTGGATGATCCTTGCGTTACCTATCTGCAAGAACAGGACGTTCCCCTGGTCGTGCACGGCCGCACGGTGGATGCCCCGCAGTACCCGTATTTCGACATTGACAATCACGGTCTTGCGGTTCGGTTGACGGAATACCTGATCGGGCTGGGTCACCGTCGGATCGCGTTGATCAACGGTCTGGAAAACCGTAGCTACGCGCGTGATCGAGAGATCGGCTATTGCGCTGCCCTGCGCCGCGCAGGTCTTTCGGTTGATGCTGATTTGATCAGACATGGGCGCATGACGGAACCGTTGGGTCTGGTGTCGACCGTGCAAATGTGCAGCTTTGACGATCCTCCGACAGCGATCCTGTGCAGCAGCACCCTGATCGTCAGCGGGGTCTATAAAGCTGCGGCAGAATTGGGACTGTCCGTGCCCGATGATCTGTCGGTGGTTGCCCATGACGATGATTTTTCTGATGTGCGCGCCACGGCGTTCGATCCACCGCTTACCGTTACCCGTGCGCCACTATCCGAGAGTTGGGCGCCGCTCGCGGAATATTTGACTGGCCGGATACGGGGGCGCCCGCTGAGCGAATTGCAAAGCGTCGGTGACGTTGAGTTCATCGAGCGAGGCTCCGCTACGTCACCCAAGAAGGGTTGACCCCTAAGAATTCTGTTGACGGAATCGTCAAGCGCTTGCTACCACTAATCCGAAACGTTTCGGAGAACAGAGAACAAAGATATCGTTTCGTGCCATCAAGGGAGGAACAGTTATGGCGCAGACTATCAGGAAGGCATTCTACGGCTCGGTCGCGTTCAGTGTTTTGCTGGGTGGAGTTGCTGCGGCGGACGAGATTACGTATGTCTCAGGTATCGTCGGTAACGCGGTCGAGAACTTCAAGGAAATTGTGAAGCCGTGGGAAGAAGCCACTGGCCACACGGTCACGTTGGTGCCAATGCCGTCGTCGACCACGGACCAGTTCGGTCAGTATCGCCTGTGGCTTGCTGCTGGAAACGAAGACATCGATGTTTACCAAACTGATGTCATCTGGGCTCCACAACTTGCCGATCAGTTCATTGACCTGACCGAGGCGGCCGCGGATCTGGCACCGCAACATTTCGAGTCCATCATTGAAAGCCAGACCGTGGACGGTCGCCTTGTCGCCCTTCCTATCTACACCGATGCGCCGGCGCTCTACTACCGGACTGACCTTCTGGAGAAGCACGGTGCCGAAGTTCCCAAGACCTGGGAAGAACTGACAGAAACCGCGCAGATGATCCAGGATGCTGAACGCGCGGAAGGCAATTCCGATCTTTGGGGTTTTGTTTGGCAGGGGAATGCCTACGAAGGACTGACGTGTAACGCGCTGGAATGGGTCAAGTCCTTTGGTGGTGGGCAGATCGTGGAACCTGATGGGACCATCTCGATCTACAATGATCAGGCTATTGCGGCTGTGGAACTGGCGGCAAGCTGGCCCGGAACGATCTCGCCTGAAGGTGTGCTGGCCTATCAGGAAGAAGAAGCGCGTGGCGTCTGGCAAACGGGTAACGCGGTTTTCATGCGCAATTGGCCCTACGCTTACACGCTCGGCAACAGCGACGATTCTGCGGTAAAGGGCAAGTTCGGTGCGACTACGCTGCCAACCGGCGGCGGTAATGACGAATCCGCCGCGACACTAGGCGGTTGGAACGTGGCCGTATCCAAGTATTCGCAGAACCAAGAGGCCGCGACGTCGCTGGTGCTCTACCTGGCCGGCAAGGAAGCACAGAAGACACGCACCCTGATCGCGTCGAACCTGCCGACGATCATCGAACTGTATGACGATGCGGATATTGCGGAGCAGCAGCCGATCATCCCGCAGTGGAAAGACGTGTTCCTCCAGGCTGTTCCGCGCCCCTCTGCACCGACCAAGGTGAAGTATAATGAGGTATCGTCCAAATTCTGGTCGGCGGTTCACAATACGCTGTCAGGTGATGGCACGGCAGCCGAGAACCTCGAACTTCTGGAGCTTGAGCTTGAGGATTTGAAAGGTGGTGGCTGGTAAGCCACGCGCGACAGTCCTCCCGGCGGGCTGCCCGTGGCTGCCCGCCTCTTCAAGTCACGCTTGATCCGGAATATTTGCCATGAGCCTACCGGAAGACTCCGTCGTGCGGGATCGCAGCTTGGCACAGCAACGCGCAAGATCCGCGTTCTGGTTCCTTGCCCCGATGCTGGTTGCTTTATTGATCGTCGCGGCTTGGCCGTTGATGCGCACGATATACTTTTCTTTCACCAACACGTCGCTGACCAATCTGTATGGCGGCGAATGGATCGGGTTCGACAACTACCTGTCCTATCGACAGCTCAGCTCCGGTCGCGTGATCTGGCGCGGCACTTTGGTCGACCCGGCATGGTGGAACGCAGTCTGGAACACGGTCAAGTTCTCAGTGATTTCAGTATCACTGGAAACCTTCTTTGGTCTGATCGTGGCGCTGGTGCTGAACGCTGAGTTCAAGGGCCGGGGCTTCGTGCGTGCGGCGATCCTGATTCCCTGGGCCATCCCGACCATCGTATCCGCCCGGATGTGGGGCTGGATGCTCAATGATCAGTTCGGAATCATCAACGACATGATGCTGCGTCTGGGGCTGATCGAACAAAAGATCGCGTGGACCGCGAATATCGAAACCGCCATGATTGCTGTCATCGTTGTAGATGTGTGGAAAACTACACCTTTCATGGCATTGCTGTGTTTGGCCGGTCTGCAAATGATCCCGCGCGACATATACGAGGCTGCGAAGCTGGACGGGGTCAATCCGATCAAGACCTTCTTTCGCGTGACCCTGCCGCTGGTGAAGCCCGCGCTGATGGTGGCCGTGATCTTCCGGATGCTGGACGCATTGCGGATCTTTGACTTGGTCTATGTGCTGACGCCGAATTCGGCGGCGACCAAGACCATGTCCGTTATCAGTCGCGAGAACCTGATCGATTTCGACAAGTTCGCCTATGGGTCCGCTCAGTCGACGTTGCTGTTCGCCATGATCGCGATTTTCGTCTCGGCCTATATCTGGCTCGGCAAGGTTGATCTAAGCGGGGGAGGCCGAAAATGACCGCAATGGATTACGTCAAAAAGATGGCCTTCTACCTGTTGGTTGTCGTGATCGTGGTGATCTCGATCTTTCCCTTTTACTATGCGGTGATCACAAGTTTTAAGTCGGGCACAGCGTTGTTTCGGGTAGATTACCTTCCGACACAGTTTGACTGGGGCAACTACACCGCCGTATTGACCAGTCGGAACTTCCCCCGCAGCATCGTCAACTCGGTTTTCATCGCGACGACAACCGTGCTCTTCGCGCTGTTTCTGGCGGTCACAGCATCCTACGCTTTGGCGAGAGTCCGGTTTCGGGGCAGGGCTCTCCTGCTCATGACGATCCTTGCGGTGTCAATGTTTCCGCAGATCGCCGTGCTGGCTGGCCTTTTTGAGCTGGTGCGGTTCTTGGGCATCTACAACACGCCTTGGGCGATGATCCTCAGCTACACGATTTTCACGCTGCCCTTTACGGTCTGGGTGTTGACCACCTTCATGCGGGATTTGCCGATGGAAATCGAAGAGGCCGCCATCATGGATGGTGCAACGCCTTGGGTCATCATCACAAAGGTATTCATGCCGCTTCTTTGGCCCGCGCTGGTAACAACGGGGCTGCTTGCCTTTATCGGTGCATGGAACGAGTTCCTCTTCGCACTGACCTTTACCGCGTCCGAAGCGCAACGCACGGTTCCGGTCGCCATCGCATTGCTGTCTGGCGCCAGCGAATTCGAAACACCATGGGGCACGATCATGGCCGCATCCGTCATCGTGACGGTGCCACTCGTTCTTCTTGTCCTCATCTTCCAACGCAAGATCGTCGCGGGTCTTACCGCTGGCGGTGTCAAAGGCTGATCATATGGCTGAAATCCAACTTAAAGACGTTCGTAAAAGCTACGGTGCGCTAGAGGTCATCAAGGGGATCGACCTGCACATAGAACCCGGAGAGTTCATGGTCTTCGTTGGCCCGTCCGGCTGCGGCAAGTCCACGCTCTTGCGTCTTATTTCCGGGCTGGAAGATATCACTGGCGGCGATCTCATGTTTGATGGTCAGCGGGTGAACAACGTGATCCCGTCCAAGCGCGGTGTGGCGATGGTTTTCCAGTCCTATGCGCTCTATCCGCATATGACCGTTTACGACAACATGGCTTTCGGAATGAAGCTTGCGAAGGCTTCGGCTCAAGATGTGAAGGCACGGGTGGAGGCCGCGGCCAAGCTGCTGCAAATCGACCATTTACTAGACCGCTTGCCAAAACAACTGTCCGGTGGTCAGCGACAGCGCGTGGCCATCGGCCGGGCTATCACACGCGATCCTCGCGTCTTCTTGTTCGATGAACCGCTATCGAACCTCGATGCGGCCCTTCGTGTCCAGACGCGACTGGAAATAGCCAAGCTCCACCATGAGATGGATAAGGTGACGATGATCTACGTCACGCATGATCAGGTCGAAGCCATGACCCTGGCCGACCGCATCTGTGTGCTGCGGGACGGGCTGGTCGAGCAGGTGGGGACACCGGAGGAATTGTATGAGCGCCCGGCCAGCCTGTTTGTCGCGGGCTTCATCGGATCCCCCAAGATGAATTTCCTGACGGGAGACCTTGCCGCACGAGCGGAGTGCACAACCTTGGGCATCCGGCCGGAGCATATCGACGTAATTGATGAGGGTACGGCAGATTGGACGGGCAAGGTCATTCATGCCGAAGATCTCGGCTCTGATAACTTCCTGTTCGTCGATATCGCCGAAGGCGAGCCTTTGGTCGTCCGTCGCCCGGGAAAGCGCGATATCAAGCACGGCACTCAGATCAAACTGCGGGCAAAGCCTGATTTTTTACACCGCTTCGACACGGACGGTCAGCCAATTCGCTGATCCTCCGCGTGACATCAAACCAAAATGCAGGAGACTACCATGGCCATTCGTACGGTCGTCTGGGGCGAGAACGTTCATGAGCAGACGAACAAGATTGTCAGCGACCTATACCCCAAGGGTATGCACGGCTGTATTGCCGACGCGCTGAATGAAGATGACGCCATATCCGCAACCACGGCCACGCTTCAGGAGGACGACCATGGCCTGACGGTTGAACGGCTGGCTGAAACCGACGTGCTGCTGTGGTGGGGCCACGCGGCGCATGGCGATGTGAAAGACGAGGTGGCCGAGCGTGTCTGCGAAGCTGTTTGGGCTGGCATGGGGCTGATCTTCCTGCATTCTGCGCATTTCTCCAAACCCTTCAAACGGCTCATGGGGACACCGTGCAACCTGAGTTGGCGCGAGGCTGGAGAGCGCGAGCGGCTGTGGCTGACATCGCGCAACCATCCCATCGCCGCCGGTATGGGCAATAGTTTCGAGATCGAGCATGAAGAAATGTATGGCGAGCCGTTCGGCGTGCCCGAGCCGCTGGAAACCGTCTTTGTCAGTTGGTTCCAAGGGGGAGAGGTGTTCCGCTCTGGCCTGACCTATAAGCGCGGGGCGGGCAATGTGTTCTATTTTCGACCGGGCCATGAAACCTACCCGACCTATTACAATGATGATGTGCGTCGGGTGCTGAAGAATGCGGTCCATTGGGCACATAACCCCGCCCCCCGGTTGGTTGACCCGACCGTTGCGCCGAACGTTCCGGTGGAAGACGCACCCGAGCAGATCGAAGAACGCGGCCCGCGCCTGCATCAGGACGGCGAAGAAGGCTTCCGCTAGGAGTTTCGGAAATGACCAAGAAACCTGTCCGTATCCTGATCCTGGGAACAGGGACGATGGCCAATGTTCACGCGCAAAGCTTCGCCGCGATTGACGGTGTCGAGGTGGTGGGCGGCGTGGACAACCGGCCCGATGTGCTGAAGGCTTTCTGTGAAAAGCACAGTATTCCAAACGCGTTTGGCCTGCTGGATGATGCGCTGGAATGGGGTGAGTTTGATGCCGTCGCCAATGTGACGCCTGACGCAGTGCATTATCCGACGACAATGATGATTCTGGAGCAGGGCAAGCACATCTTGTGCGAAAAGCCTCTTTCGACACAATATGGCTACGCCGCCGAAATGGCCGACAGGGCCAGGGAAAAGGGCGTCGTTAGCATGGTTAATCTTAGCTATCGCAATGTGCCTGCGCTGCAATACGCGGCGGAAATGATCCGCAACGGCACACTCGGCACGGTTCGCCATTTCGAGGCGTCCTATCTGCAAAGCTGGCTGACCCAGCCCGCATGGGGTGACTGGCGCACCGAATCCGCGTGGCTGTGGCGTCTATCCAGGGAACACGGGTCAAAGGGCGTTCTGGGCGATGTGGGCATCCACATTGTGGATTTCGCAACCTTCATCGCCGGATCACTGCCGGCGGAGGTGTCCTGTCGCCTGGAAACCTTCGACAAGGCGGAAGGCGGCAAGATCGGAGAATATACGCTCGACGCCAACGACAGCTTTGCGATGCACATGAAGTTGCAAAACGGCGCCATCGGGACAATATCCGCCACCCGCTTTGCGTCCGGGCACCATAATGATTTGCAGTTGAGGATCTACGGCGATTACGGCGGGCTAGAGGTTAAGCTGGAAAACTTCAAGAGTATCCTGCGCGGATGCATTGGCGCACCCGCGATGCTGGCACAGGAATGGACCGAAATAGACACACCCGAAGTGCCTACGATCTATGAACGATTTATCGCGGCAATACGGGAAGAAAGGCCGCCGGAGCCAACCTTTGATCGTGGGGCGGAGCTGCAAAAGGTGTTGGATCTGTCGGAAATATCGAGCGCACAGGATTGCAAGACACTGCTTGCGACATATGATTAACCGATCTTACAGCCCGGCGTCCATTTCGCCGGGCATTGCCGCCGACTGCTGCGCAAAACGGGCGTCGGATTCTGTGCGCGACATAACATGAACGCGCGTTCCGTTGGGAACCCGTTCGTACAGATCGATGATGTCCTGATTGTAAAGGCGGATACAGCCAGATGACACGGACATGCCGATCGACCAAGGCTGAGACGTGCCATGAATCCGGTAATAAGTGTCACGCCCATTGCGATACAGGTATAGTGCTCGTGCGCCCAAAGGGTTGTCCAACCCACCTGGAACACCGCCCGCGAAGGGGCCGTAAACGTTCGGCTCGCGGCGGATCATATTCGCTGTCGGGGTCCAACTTGGCCAATGCTGCTTGCGCGATATGGTTGCACCGCCACGGAAATTCCGCCCTGCATCTCCGACAGCGACGCCGTAACGAAGCGCACGACCGCCACCTAGGACAAGATAGAGCGCATGGTTGAACGGATCTACTACGATGCTGTCCACTGGGCGGCTCGTGTCGAACGGGACTTCCTGACGAACCAGGTGTGGTTTCAGATAGGCGGGATTGACGGCGGGGATGATCCGCCCATCATCTTCGATCTGATCATAGCGCCGGAGCACTTCGGGTGGCAGATTACTACCAGGAATAGGTGACTCGATTTCGGTGATCTGTGGAGCACAGGCTGACACCACCCCGCCGGTCATGATCATCAGTGCCGCGCGGCGGGTAGGTTGTGTGTATGTGCTCATTGTTTTACGTCCCGTCAGCTGGTCTTCTGACCCGAGCCATACCTAAAATATCGGACGGAGTCCTCGTCATAGCAGGCTGTACACCACGATTTGATGCCTAGCCGTGATATTTTCGCACATTTCCGTCCGGTCTGGCGCATCTGATGTGCAAGAAACGGGTGTTTTGCGATCTGCGGGTCGAGGGATGAGGCCCGCAGATCAGGGCGCTCGCTATTCGGCAGCGAACTGGTTCATGGTGTTGGCATGCCCGCCTGCCTTCAATGCGCGGTCGCCAGAAACCATTTCCTTGAAGCTGTCACCGAGGTCGGACCCCACTTCGTGCTGGTGCTTCACGGCCGAAATCCCGCGCCGGATTTCTTCGCGCTGCACCGTGCCGACATAGGCCAGCATCTTGTCTTCACCGAAATAGCCGCGGGACAGCTCGTCCACGGATTTGGCGGTCAGGTGGAAGGTCGGCAATGTGATCAGGTTGTGGAACACACCTGCCTTGGTCGAAATGTCGTGCTGGAAGCGTGCCAGCCGCGCATCGGCCTCGCGGCCCAGTTCCGTGTCGTCCAGATCAGCGGACATGAGCGTTTGACCATCGGGGTAGTCGGCCTCGGTGATCCTGCCGCTTTCCAGCCATTCCTCGCGCACCTGCTTGCGCAGATTGAGTGTCCAGTTGAAGGACGGCGAATTGTTGTAGGCCAGCTTGGCATGCGGCACCTGTTCGCGCACTTCATCAACCATTCTGGCGATTTCGACGACATTCGGTGTGTCCGTTTCAATCCAGATCAGGTCGGCGCCACCATCGCGAAGGGAAGCAACGCAGTCCTCGATCACGCGGGCGCGCCCCGAGCCTTCCTTGAACCGGAACAGGCCGTTGGGCAGGCGGACGGGCTTCACGATCTTGCCATCACGCTGAAGCGCCAGTTCTCCGTCCCGCAGCGGGTTGGTGTCCGTGATGTCTTCGGTCGCGACCCATTTCAGATACTCGGCTGCCAGATCCCCCGGCTGTTGGCTGACAGGCAGTTTTTGCGTCAGACCTGCGCCCAGACTGTCCGTGCGCGCAACGATGACGCCATCATCGACCCCGAGTTCTTCAAATGCCAGGCGACAGGCCCGCAGCTTTTCAATGAAGTCCTCGCGCGGGACAGTCACCTTGCCGTCCTGGTGGCCGCATTGCTTGGCGTCGGACACCTGGTTTTCGATCTGCAAGCAGCACGCACCCGCCTTGATCAGTTCCTTCGCCAGCAGGTAGGTGGCGTGTTCATTGCCAAAGCCCGCGTCGATATCGGCTATGATCGGGACGACATTGCTTTCAAAGCCGTCGATCGCGGCGATTGCATGCTGCTCTGCCGTGTCGTCACCAGCCTCGCGCGCGGCGCGCAGATCCTTGAACAGGTCGTTCAGTTCGACCTCATCCGCCTGGCGGAGCGAAACGTAGATCTCTTCGATCAGATCGGCGACGGCGGTTTTCTCGTGCATGGACTGATCGGGCAGATGCCCGAAACGATTGCGCAGGCCTGCAACCATCCAGCCGGACAGGTAGACATAGGCCCCCTTCGCCGTGCCATGCAGGCGCTTGACCGACTTGATCATCTGCTGCGCGTGAAAGCCGGACCAGCAGCCAAGACTTTGCGTGAACTGCGTCGGATCGGCGTCATAAGCGGCCATGTCTGCTCGCATCACGACCGCCATGTCGCGCGCGATATCGAGATGCGTGTTGTAGGTGTTCTGTACTTTCAATTGCACGATGTCGTCGATGCTTATACCGCCGGGCGTCTGGCCGGACGGGTACCGTGCAAGGGCTTCCTCCCGAAGCTGGTGGTAGGGTTTGCGCGATGCCATTGTCTGTCCTTTCGTTGAGGCATGTTGAGAGAGCGGGCTCGCATTGCAGGCCCGTTGAGGTCAGGACGGGGCGGGCTCCACCCGTCAGTCGATGGCGTTCAGAACGTCATAGGCCGGTGTGGTCATGAAATCGGGCAGCACATCGGCAGTTGCCGCTTCCTGGAAGATCCGAGCCGCCGAGGCGTAGCGCCCACGACAGAAGCCGTTTGGTCCAAGCTGGTCGATGATCCGTTCGATTTCTGCCTGCACCAGCTGGTTCAGCCAATCCGCAGACATGGTCCGGGTCGTCCCGTCCTGCATCTGGATCTCGACACGGTGATGGATCCACTGCCAGACCTGCGCGCGGCTGATCTCGGCGGTGGCGGCGTCTTCCCATAGATCGTTGATCGAAACGGTTCCGTGACCCGTCAGCCACTGTCCGAGATATTCGATGCCGATGCGAATGTTGGTTTTCAGGCCTTCTTCCGTGACCTCGCCCTGATGGGGCTGCAGTAGCATCACCGGCTCGATCCGATGATGCTGGCGTTGGACGTTAACCTGGTTCGGGCCGCTCATCTCTGAGGCGAAGGCCTCCAGTGCTGTCGCGACCAGATCGGGGTGCGCAACCCATGTTCCATCATAGCCCGCGCGCGCCTCGCGCAACTTGTCCTCACGGACTTTGGCAAAGATGCAGGCGTTTTTATCCGCATCGGTAACCGGCATCTGCGTTGCCATGCTACCGATCGCGTGAATACCGCGGCGATGGCAGACCTTGACCAGACGCGCGAGATGGGTGGCGAGAAAGGCCCGATCCATCGTGATCTGCTGGCGGTCGGGCAGGATGAATTCGGGATGGTTCCGAAGCGTCTTGATGTAGCTGAAGACATAGTCCCAGCGCCCGCAGTTCAGCCCGCAGATGTGATCGCGCAGTTCCCAGACGATTTCGTCCATCTCGAAGGCAGCAGGCAGCGTTTCGATCAGCACGGTGGCCTTGATGGAGCCGTGAGACAGGCCGATGCGATCCTGTGCAAAACAGAAGACTTCGTTCCAGAATCGCGCTTCGCGGTGACTTTCGATCTTCGGCAGGTAATAGAACGGCCCGCGACCGGTGACGGCCAATGCCCGCCCGTTGTGGAAGATATTCAGCCCGAGATCGAACAGGGCTGCAGACATGGGATGACCTCCGATCATGACGTTGGCTTCGGTCATGTGCAGGCCGCGTGGGCGAACGAAGATCAGCGCGGGATCGGAATTCAAGCGGTGGGTCTGCCCGGTTTCGCTGTCCTCGTGTTCCAGCGTTCCGTCGCGGTGGTCGAGCATATTGGCATGCCCCGCGATGATATTGCTGAAGCTGGGTGCCGTCGCGTCCTCGAAATCGGCCATGAACACTTTCGCGCCGGAGTTCAGTGCGGCGATCATCATCTTGCGATCGACGGCACCGGTGATTTCGACGCGGCGGTCGGACAGGACCGGCGGAACGGGCGCGGCAGACCAGATGCCCTGGCGGATACTCTTGGTGTCTTCCAGATAGTCGGGCAGGCGACCGGCATCGATGCGTTCCTGCCGGCGTTCCCGTGCAACCATCAGCGCGTGCAGCTTGCTGCCAAAGCGCGATTGTAGTTCAGCCAGAAAGGCCAGCGCGTCGGGCGTCAACACTCGGCCCTGACCCGCAACAGCGCGCAGGATAATCGGCCGTGTGGCGTTGGTCGGTGGGGCGAGGTCGAGTGACATTGTAGGTTTTCCCTGTGTGCAAAAGTATACGTATCGTAATGTCACATTAGTAATGTCATTGTTGCAGCGCAGCATGTTCTTGTAAAAAAGGGTCACGCTGTCATTGATGTCAGATTTGTGACAGAAACATTGTAAGGATTGTCACGATGAGCACACGGGGCGAGAAGCTGATGATTGGCGCAAGACTGAAAGCGCTGCGCCACTCATTGAGCCTGACGCAGGCCCAAATGGCGGCGGAGCTTGAGGTGTCGCCGAGTTATATAACGCTGATCGAATCCAACCAGCGTCCGGTTTCTGTCAAGCTTCTTATGCGCCTAGCAGAGGTTTATGACCTGAATGTGTCGGAGCTGGCGCCAAGTTCGAACGCGCAGCTTGCGTCCGATCTGGCGGCGGCGGTGAAAGACCCGACCCTCGAAGCAGCCGACGTTACGCGCGCGGAAGTTGATGCAGCACTTCAGTCGGCACCGGGCATCGCTCAGGCTCTCGTGAGGATGCACGAGAAGTACCGATCTTTGGTTCTGCGCACGCAATCGGAATCGAACCCCTTGTCCGACCGCGACAAGGTGGAAGTGTTGGAGGAGACATCAAAGCCTGTCGACGCTGTCCGCGAATGGTTTTATGAATCGCGAAATTATTTTGATGTGGTTGATCGAGCCGCGGAAACCATGGCGGAGGAGCTTGCTCTGCATCGGTCGGAGCCGCACACCGCAATGACGGGTCGTTTGGCGGCCCATGGCATTCGGGTAAGGATCCTTCCGGGTGATGAAATGGAGGGAAGGCTGCGACGCTATGACCCGGCGCGCCACGAATTGATGTTGTCGGAGCTTCTGGGCCAGTCCAGTCGTCGTTTCCAGATCGGGATGCTCTTGGGCAGCTTGGAACAAAGCGATGTGATTGAGGACACGCTGAAGCAGTCGGGACTGTCAGGCGAAGCTGAAATGGCGCTGGCGCGGGTCAGCTTGGAAAACTACTTCGGCGCGGCGCTGTTGATGCCCTATCGCCGGTTTCTGGCCGCGTGTGAGTCCGAACGATATGATGTCGAACTGCTCAGCCACCGTTTTGGGACGAGCTACGAGCAAACCGCACACCGGATGTCGACGCTGCAACGGCCTGAAGCACGTGGCATTCCGTTCTTCTTCATTCGGGTGGACCGGGCGGGAAACGTTTCAAAGCGTTTCAGCGCGGGCCGGTTTCCGTTTTCGAAGTTCGGCGGGACATGCCCGCTCTGGAACATCCATGGAGCATTTGAGACGCCGGATCAGGTGCGCGCGCAGATCATACGAATACCGGATGGAAACAGCTATTTCTCTATCGCGCGAACGGTGACGCGGGCAGGGGGAACACATTATAATCCCGCTCCTCGATTGGTGATCGGATTGGGTTGCGATGTGGCCTACGCGCCGCGGCTGATCTATGCGGACCGTCTGAATCTGGATCGTATTCAGCCCACGGAAATCGGATTGAATTGTTACCTGTGCGAACGCCCGAATTGCGCGTCGCGTGCACAGGCTCCGATCAATCGCCGACTAACGATCAACGAACAGGAGCGGAGCCTGGCGATCTTCCGGTTCGAGGGCGAGGATTGATCCACCTCAAGAGGCTTGCGCGATCCAATCGCGGAACGATTGTAGTGGCGCGTAGCTTTGCTTCTCCTGCGGCCATGCAAGCCAGTAGGAACCACCACCCACGATGGCAGGCGTGAGCACCTTTTCCAAACGTCCTTCGGCGATTTCCATCTGTGCGAGGTAGTCGGGCAACAATGCGATCCCAAGCCCGCTGATCGCGGCTTGTATCATCATTGAGAACTGGTCCATCAGCATGCCCGGCGAGGCATCCGTGGCCAAGCCTTGCCCCGCGAACCATTGTTCCCAAGCTGGTCCCCGGGTTTCCAGTTGTAGCAATGGCAGGCGTGAGGCGTCTTCGGCGGATGCAATTGGATGACGGGCCAGAAAGCCCGGTGATGCGCAGGCTGTATAGCTTTCATCGAAAAGTTTCAGATAATCGGCGCCGGGCCAGTCAGCTGCGCCGAAGAATATGACGGCGTCGAAGGGTTCTACATCGAAACTGAACCGTTTTACTCGCGTGGCCAGATTGATGGACACGCCGGGATGCGCGTCGAAAAAGCCGCTCAGGCGGGGGGCAAGCCAGCGGGTTCCAAAGGTCGGAAGGACCGCCAATGACAGGCTGCCGCCGCTGGCATTGGTCGCCAGGCCCATGCTGGCGCGCTGAACCATGTCCAAGGCCCGGGAAATGTCAGCGAAGTATCGGTTGGCCGCATCACTGGGGATCAGCCGCTTGTGTTCACGATGAAACAGGGGCTGCCCAATCTGGGCTTCGAGGTTCTGGATGAGGCGGCTCACTGTGCTTTGGCTGAGATCCAACTCACGTGCAGCGGCACTAACAGATTTCGCGCGCATAACGGCTTCGAATGCGAGAAGCAGGCTGAGCGAGGGAAGAAAGCGACGGGGCCTCATATGCATTCCATGCATGTTTTTATCGATAATCTTTGATTTTCATTCCCGGTGCAAAGCTTTTATGCATAAGCCAACAGTTCGAAACGTCACGAAAGACGCAATGGATGGCAGACATATCACATCGTGGGCAGGCTTTC
This sequence comes from Qingshengfaniella alkalisoli, assembly GCF_007855645.1. Classification (GTDB taxonomy): domain Bacteria; phylum Pseudomonadota; class Alphaproteobacteria; order Rhodobacterales; family Rhodobacteraceae; genus Qingshengfaniella; species Qingshengfaniella alkalisoli. Next base: position 241,297 of record NZ_CP042264.1, on the reverse strand, counting down.
TCATGGGCGGATCCCTTCCTGCTGGATGATCAATTGAATGAAGAAGAGCGGATGGTTCGCGATGCGGCACAGGCCTTTGCATCTGACCGCTTGTTGCCGCGCGTGCAGAAGGCTTATCTTGAGGAGCAGACTGACCCTGAAATCTTCCGCGAAATGGGGCAGGCGGGCCTGCTGGGTGTTACCATTCCTGAAGAGTACGGCGGTGTCGGCGCGTCCTATGTCGCCTATGGCTTGGTCGCGCGCGAGGTCGAACGTATTGATTCCGGTTACCGGTCCATGATGTCGGTCCAGTCATCTTTGGTCATGTATCCGATACAGGCCTATGGGTCAGACGAACAGAGGCAGAAATATCTGCCGGGTCTGGCCACAGGGGACTTGATAGGATGTTTTGGCCTGACCGAACCCGATGCGGGGTCTGATCCGGGGGGCATGAAAACCCGCGCCCGCAAAACGGATGGGGGCTATGTGCTTAACGGGTCAAAGATGTGGATCTCGAACAGTCCAATCGCTGATGTCTTCGTGGTGTGGGCAAGGTCGGATGCCCATGACGGGAAAATCCGTGGCTTCGTTCTGGATAAGGGAATGCAGGGGTTGTCCGCGCCCAAGATAGACGGGAAGCTCTCTTTGCGTGCATCGATTACCGGTGAAATCGTGCTGGAAGATGTAGAGGTCGGCGAAGACGCGCTTCTGCCGGGCGTTGAAGGAATGAGTGGACCGTTCGGTTGCCTGAACCGCGCACGCTATGGCATTTCATGGGGGGCGATGGGTGCTGCCGAAGATTGCTGGCTGCGCAGTCGCCAGTACGGGCTGGATCGCACGCAGTTCGGGCGGCCCTTGGCCCAGACACAACTATTCCAGAAGAAGCTGGCAGACATGCAGACCGAAATCGCGCTTGGCTTGCAGGCATCGTTACGGGTGGGGCGTCTTATGGACGAAGGTCGTTTCGCCCCCGAGATGATTTCCATCGTCAAACGCAACAACTGTGGCAAGGCATTGGACATCGCACGGCAGGCGCGGGACATGCATGGCGGCAATGGCATCCAGATCGAATATCACGTGATGCGGCACGCGCAGAATCTGGAAACCGTGAACACATATGAAGGCACCCATGACGTGCATGCGCTCATTCTGGGCCGTGCGCAAACCGGGTTGCAGGCGTTCTTCTGAGCTATGCCTGATGCACCGCTGAAGGGGCTGAAGGTTGTCGAACTGGCCCGCATCCTTGCTGGTCCATGGATTGGTCAGACGCTTGCCGATCTGGGGGCGGAAGTGATTAAGGTGGAGGCGCCGGAAGGCGACGACACCCGCCGTTGGGGTCCCCCTTTCATCGAGCGGCCACGCGTTGACGGTGAAACGGAAACGGTTGCTGCCTATTTCCACGCGGCAAATCGCGGCAAGTCGTCCGTTACATGTGATTTCCGTAACCCGGCCGATCTGAAGCGGCTGAAAACCTTGATAGCTGATGCAGACGTTTTGATTGAGAACTTCAAGTTGGGTGGGCTGAAGAAATTCGGACTGGACTATGAAAGCTTGCACGAGGCGAACCCGCGCTTGGTCTATGTCTCCATCACCGGTTTTGGTCAGGACGGGCCGCGCGCCAAACAGCCGGGTTACGACTTTCTCATCCAGGGTATGTGCGGGATCATGGACCTGACGGGCGAACCCGATGGACTACCGCAAAAGGTGGGCGTCGCGTGGATCGACATTTTCACGGGGCTCTATGGTACTATCGCAGTACAAGCGGCGTTATCCGACCGTGCGCGTTCCGGGCAAGGCCAACACATCGATCTCTCGCTGCTGGATTGCGGGGTTGCAGTCTTGGCCAATCAGGCGACGAATTTTTTGCTGGGGGATGTGGTGCCGCGGCGGCTCGGCAACGCTCATCCTAATATTGTCCCTTACTCCGTGTTCGCTGCGAAAGACGGCCATGTGATCATAGCTTGCGGTAATGATCGCCAGTTCGCGAAGCTGTGCGTTGCCCTTGGTTTGGATGGGCTGGCAGATGATCCCGCGTTCGCGACAAACCCCGCGCGGGTGGCAAATCGGGATGCGGTTTGTGCAACGATCGAGGACAAAACCCGGGACATGACGCGCGAGAGTTTGATCGCAATGCTCGAACAGGCCGGCGTTCCTTGTGGTCCGATCAACTCGGTGGCAGAGGCGATTTCGGAACCTCAGATCGTCGCGCGGGGTATGCGGATCGTGCCTGAAGGCGTGCCGGGGCTGCGGTCGCCGATCAACATGTCCCGCTCGCCGCTGGCATTAGAAAAAGCCGCGCCTGTGCTGGGTGGCGGGTCTTGGCGATTCAAATCGTAGGGCTGGTAAAGGTTCTCCGGAGGAGGAGCGCTTTCCTCCTTGCTAAAATATGCTTGACGGACTGGGTAACAGTGCCGGGCGACGCGGCAAAGAAGCGCGCATTGCCGTAGAAGCGCGTGTTATCACATTGTCATGGCAGGCGAGCTTGCGCCGGGATTGTTGGTGACACGAAAGCACCGGCGGATCGGCGGTCTTCATGGCAACTTTTAGGCAGGCTTCCGCGGCGGTACATGGAAGACCGATTTCCAGAAAACCGTTGTTTAGATGTCGAACAACATTCCCAGTAGCGCCATCATGTGGAAAAAGACTTGGGTTGGCGCAAAATATCATGATTATGCGTGTTAGGAGGGCTTCTTTTTGATGCAAGAAGACAACCCGGAATACGCACCACGTTCGATCTTCGATCGAGAGCAAACCGAGGAAGACGACCTGTGGTTTGTGCCGCCTCCGCCGGATGGGGATTCTGCGCCGACGGATTTGCCTTGGAAAGCGGTGCAACCATCCGATGACCTTTTGCGACCTTCGGGCTGGGCGCGGGCGCAGTCGGCGCTAGCGATGGAGCTTGCGGGGGCCGCGATGGCCTATGGCGCGTTGGACGAACGGCTACGACAGGCTCCCGAAGGATGGCGGATGCGGATCATCCTGATGGAGGTTGCGGATCTGGGGTGGCATCTCGGTGACAGGATCGGCGCCGACAGGTTGGCGCTTTATATGGCGACCCGCTTGTCGGGCGCGTCGGATGATGCGCAGGCGTTGGCGCGAGCGGCCTGGGCCGTGCGTCGGCTGGAAGGGCGGATGGAGCTCAACCGTCGGACACTGGCGGGGTTCATCGGCCGAGAACGGTCCGAGCAAACGGAGCACCCGGATCTGATCATGCGGCCTACGGGCGATGATTTCGGTTCACTTGCCGCAGACTGGTTTGCGGTGTTTGATGACGCGCCTGACCTGCATCCGCTGACCCGTTCTGCGCTGGCATGGCATGCATGGCGGCGGCATGCGCTGTCGGGTGACGAGGCAGAGTTGGAAGGCGCTGTAGTGGCGGCCCGGTTGGGTGCAGAAGACGTGCGGCAACGCGACGGCGGATTGGGTTTTGTGCCTGCTGCGATGAGCGGATCAGGCGCGCATCGTGTCTCCGGTGGCGTCAGGCAACGTCTGTCTGCATGGTATACGGGGATCGAACGCGCTTGTCTGCGTGGATTGATGGAGTGCGACCGGGTGGCGGAATGGACGGAGCGCGCAACCAAGGCGACGTCTGATCTTTCAGGCCGGACCCCGCCGCAGCTTGTCGAGGCGCTGGCGCGTTGGCCGCTGGTCTCGGCACCCATGCTGGAGGCAAGGACGAAAGCATCACGCGCCGCCGTTCAGCGTAACATGCTGCTGTTCGAAAAACGCGGTCTGGTGCGGGAGGTCACAGGGCAGGAACGGTTCCGCTACTGGAGTATCAGCGCCTGAATGGCTGCTTAGAGATGAAGCTTCTGATCAGAATTCCACTATTTGTGATGATGGGGCTGGTTCTGCTGGCTTGCGGGCTGCATGTGTCTAACTCGGGCGATGCAGCCGTTCCGGCAAAGCCGGATGGCAGGGTGCGTGTCGCGACATACAATGTCCACTACATCTTGGTTAACCGACAAACAGGGCCGTGGTCAGCGGAGGATTGGGAGAGTCGCAAAGGCCCGATGAACGAAGCGCTGCAACTCATAGACGCAGATGTCATCGCGTTTCAGGAGATGGAAAGCTTCGCAGGGGGCAACGCCGATACCAACAATCTGGCTCGGGCTTATCTTCTGGATCAAAATCCTCGTCTGGCGGCGGCAGCAGTGGGCGATTGGCGCGACTTTCCGTCAACACAGCCGATCTTTTACCGGCGCGATATGTTCCGCGTGGCTGATCAGGGGTGGTTCTTCTTCTCTGACACACCGGACGTGATCTATTCTCGTACCTTCGATGGGTCGTATCCGGCGTTCGCGTCGTGGGTGCGGCTGTCACCACATGATGGCTCTGCGTCGCTGACTGTGTTCAATGTGCATTTCGAGCACAAGAGCGGTTCCAACCGCCTGAAATCGGCTGAACTGGTCGCCGGGCGCATCGCGCCGCTGGTAGAGACGGGCGAGCGGGTGGTGCTCGCGGGTGATATGAACGCGTTGGGCTTTGCGCAGACTGTGAAGATACTTGAAGCAGCGGGGCTGGTGTTTCTGCCTGTCGATGGCGCGACCTATCATTTCGACCGGGGTATCAATCTGTTCGGCGCTATCGATCACATCGCGGTTAGCGAGAACCTTCTGCCTGCCGCCGATCCGACCGTGCTGCGTCGCAAGTTCGAAGGCATCTGGCCGTCCGATCACTATCCTGTTTTCACGGATGTGTCGCTCGCGCCGTGATCCCGTTGGAACGTCATCGCGGTGACGCAGTTGGGCTGTAAGCCGCAGAATGCAAAGGTTGCGCTTGACGGTGGCCGCGGTCAGGGTAAAGGCGGCGCAGGAAATTCACCGATGACCGCAACGTCGCGGGAGAGCAGGAGGACGCGCATGTACGCTTCTCGATACGGGATCGAAAATTGGGGGCACGGGCTTGTAACCGTTCAGGATAATGGTGATGTCGCTTTGACCGATCCGATCCACCCCGAGAAGCCCTCCGTCAGCCTGCCAGCCATTATGGCCGATCTCAACGCGCGAGGTATACGCACACCCATCGTGTTGCGGGTGCAGTCTTTTCTGGAACATGGGTTGCGGCGCCTGCACACCGCTTTCGCCAAAGCTATCGACCAGTTCGGCTACAAGGGTGAGTATCGCGGCGTTTTCCCGATCAAGGTGAACCAGCAGGCCGAAGTCGTGCATCGACTGGTCGAGATGGGTCGCGAGTTCCATTATGGTCTGGAGGCCGGGTCCAAGCCCGAACTTATCGTGGCGCTGGCGCAGCCCTTGACAGACGAAAGCATGATCATTTGCAACGGCGTGAAGGATGACGAATTCATCCGGCTGGCCATCCTGTCGCGCAAGCTGGGCTTCAAGACGGTAATCGTGATCGAAAGCCTGAAGGAGTTCGAGATCATCCGTCGTGTTTCCGAGGAGATCGGTACCAAGCCGCTTCTGGGTGTGCGGATCAAGCTGACGCAGACCGTGTCGGGCAAGTGGGGAAGCGAGTTCCGGCGATCGGTCGACCTTCGGGCTGGGCACGGATCAGGTGGTTCAGCTTGTGGATCGTCTGGAAGAAACCGGATTTCTGGGATGCCTGATCCTGCAGCACAACCATCTGGGGTCGCAGGTGCCCAACATCATCGACATCCGGCGGACGGTCACGGAGGCATGCCGGTTCTACACCGAGCTGAAATCCCTTGGTGCGCCGCTGGGGCATCTGGATTTCGGTGGCGGGCTGGGGATCGACTATACCGGCGAAAAGCGGTCGAACGAGAATTCGGTCAATTATACGGTCGATGAATACTGTTCGAACATCATCGAGGCCGTTGGCTACGCCATGGATGAAGCTGGGATCGAGCATCCGATCATCGTGACGGAATCGGGCCGTTTCGTGGTTGCCCTGTCGTCGATGCTCGTCTTCGACGTGCTGGACGCAACGCTTTACGATGTGGTGCAGAAGCCCACGCCACGTGAAAACGATCATCACATGCTGACCGATCTGCTGGCCGTGGAGGGGTATCTCAAGCCTGAGCGGCTGCAGGAATGCTTTAATGACGCTGTATTTTATCGTGACGAGATGCGGGCGCTGTTCCGGCGTGGGCAGTTGGATCTGCGTCAGATGGGGCGGGCGGAGCGTGCCTTTTGGCATGTGCTGTCACTGATCGCGAAAGTGGCCCGCAGCAACGGTATCATCGGTGAGTTGGAAGAGCAGTTGGGCAGCTTCGTGGATTACTACCACTGCAATTTCTCGTTGTTCCAGTCGCTGCCGGATGTGTGGGCTATAGACCAGATTCATCCGGTTATGCCGCTGCAAAGGATGGATGAAGAACCTACCCGTCGGGCGATCCTGACCGACATCACCTGCGACAGCGACGGAAAGATCAAGCATTTCGTGCTGGAAGACGGGGTAGAAAACTCGCTGCCCGTCCACGATCTGAAAGATGATGAGAATTACCTGATCGGCGTGTTCTTCGTCGGGGCCTATCAGGAGACGCTCGGCGATCTGCACAACCTGTTCGGTGATGCGAATGTTGTCACGGTCTCTTTGACCGATGACGGGGGCTACCAGATCGAGCATGAAACCGAAGGTGACAGCATCGCTGAGGTACTATCCTACGTCGAATATGACCCGCAGGATATCATGGTTGCCTTCCGCAAAACGGTGGAACGTGCCGTGCGGCGGGGTGAGGTGAACCTGGATGAGCGCAAGATCCTGATGTCGGCCTACAAAGACAGTCTGGCCGGCTACACTTATTTTGAATGACGCAATCGACCAAGGAGGGCGAATAGCGATGGGTAAGGTTCTGGTAGTCGGCGCAGGCGGAGTAAGCTCGGTAGCTGTACACAAGATGGCAATGAACCCGGAAATCTTTTCGGAAATCCACTTGGCGAGCCGCACGAAGTCGAAATGCGACGATATCGCCGCAGAGGTTAAGAAGCGCACAGGTGTCGAGGTCCAGACCTATGCGCTGGACGCGATGGATGTGGGCGCGACGGTTGCACTGATCAACACGACGGAAGCCGAGCTGGTCGTCAATCTGGCGCTGCCCTATCAGGATTTGAAACTGATGGATGCCTGCCTTGAGGCAGGTGTAAACTATCTGGACACGGCCAATTATGAACCCGAGGACGAAGCCAAGTTCGAATACCATTGGCAATGGGCCTATCAGGATCGCTTCAAGGAAAAGGGTTTGACCGCGATCCTCGGGTCCGGCTTCGATCCGGGCGTGACGAGCGTTTTCGCCACGTGGATCATGAAACACAAGCTGGACAGCATCCGCCAGATCGACGTGCTCGATTGCAATGGCGGCGACAATGGCATGCCGTTTGCGACCAACTTCAACCCGGAGATCAACATCCGCGAAGTAACGGCCCCTGCGCGGCACTGGGAAAACGGCGACTGGGTCGAAACCCCGGCTATGAGCCACAAGGTGGCGTTCGACTTCCCCGGCGTGGGTGAGAAGAACATGTACCTAATGTATCACGAGGAACTGGAAAGCCTGAAAACCCATTTCCCGGAGGTAGAGCGCGCGCGGTTCTGGATGACCTTCGGGGATGCCTACATCAACCATGTCACCGTTCTGCAGAATATCGGCATGACGTCTATTGAACCGGTGGTCCATGACGGCAAGGAGATCATACCGCTTCAGTTCCTGAAGACGGTTCTGCCCGACCCGGGAGAGCTGGGTGCGAAGACCAAGGGCAAGACCTGTATCGGTGATGTCGTGACGGGCGCGAAGGACGGGGAAGAAAAGACCTTCTACATCTATAACATATGCGATCATGAAGAGTGCTATGCCGAAGTCGGCAGCCAGGCGGTCGCTTATACGACGGGCGTGCCCGCGATGATTGGTGCGGCAATGGTGCTGAAGGGCAACTGGACCGAGCCGGGCGTGTGGAACATGGAGCAACTCGACCCAGATGCTTTCATGGAGATGCTGAACACCCAAGGCCTGCCGTGGCAGGTCGAGGAACTGGACGCGCCGGTATCATTTTAAGGGCATGCCGCAGGCGGCGGAGAACGACCCCGTCACCTGCGGGCGTGCGCGCGCACGTGGAAAGGGCAAAGCATGGATCAGCGGTTGGATATCGCGGCGGACTCGCGGCGCATCTTCTCGGATTTCGATCTTAATCGGGTGCCGAGTCCATGTTTTGTCGTGGATGCAGCACAAATTGAGCGGAACCTGATCATCCTGAAAGATGTGGCCGACCGATCAGGCGTGCACGTCTTTCTGGCGCTCAAAGCGTTCTCCATGTTCGCGCTGGCCCCGCTGGTCATGCGCTATCTGTCCGGCACCGCCGCGTCCGGCATCCATGAGGCACGGCTGGGACGTGAAAAGTTCGGCGGGAAGGTGGCGACTTTCAATGCCGGGTTCAAGGGCGATGAGCTGATAGAGGTTCTTCAGCTGTCGGATCACGTGATTTTCAACAGCCCCGGCCAGATTGCGCGGTTCCGCGAGATCATAGACGCCGCGCGGATGGACGGCCTGGAGTGTGGTGTCGGGTTGCGGATCAATCCCGAGCATTCCGAAGGCTGGAACGAGAAATATGACCCCGCCGCGCCATGTTCGCGGCTGGGCACACCGGTGTCGCTGCTGACGGAGGCCGATTTTGAAGGTGTCGAAGGGTTGCACATGCACACCTTGTGCGAACAGACCTTTGAGCCACTGAAGCGAACCTGGGATGCGGTAGAGCCAAAAATCGCACCGTGGCTGAATCGGATGAAATGGCTGAACCTCGGGGGCGGGCATCACATCACGCGCGCGGATTACGATCGTGAGGGGCTGGTCCAGCTCATTCGGTATATTCGCGAAACCTACGACGTCGAGGTCTATCTGGAACCCGGC
>NZ_CP042263.1:300000-382321 GCF_007855645.1 Qingshengfaniella alkalisoli | reverse complement strand
ACAAATTTGGCATTTGAGGGGACACTCTGGATGGCCCCTAATACCAAAGAATACCCTCTTTCTTTAAAATTGAACGATATCAGCAGGCTGATGTCGCTGCCTCTTGACAGAATCGGGAAACTGGACGTTAATTCTGCTACCGGGTGAAAGAACGTTGGGCTAACCAAATATTCACCGTGATAAATAAGATGAAGCCAAAGAAGCTTCGGAATTGAGGTGCCTCTTGGGGCAGGAAAGGGCAGTAATGCTTCAGCCTAAGGCAACGGGCCGGTTCGCGGCGGCCCGCAAATACGACCTTCTTACGGCAATGGGGGCGTATGCGCTGGGTCAGGGTAAGGGGCCGCAGCAACTGACATTGCGGCTGATGACGCTGGTAACGGCGCGCTACAATTGGTCACGCAACGAACTGGCGGTGGGTCAGCGCGAAATCGCGCGGCTGTGGAACGTGAACGAACGCACGGTCAAGCGCGAGATGGCCAAGCTGCGCGGCATGGGCTGGATTCGACTGAAACGTGCGGCGGTGCGGGGTCGTGTCGCGGAGTACGGGCTGGAGATTGATCAGATTCTTCAGGACACGCGAGACCACTGGCGGGCGGTCGGGCCGGATTTCGAACTTCGCATGGGACATGAGCCGACGGAAACGGTGGTGCCGCTGCCTGTGAAGGGGCAAGTGACGGCGCCCGATTGCTCTGACGGGACGGAGTGGTCGTTGGCCAAGGCGGTTCTGCACAGTGAGGACCCGGCGCTCTATGCGGCTTGGGGGCAGGCGTTGTCGCGCGATGGCAGGGCAGGGGGGCGCCTGACCTTGCGTGCCCCCAGCCGGTTTCATGCGGCCTGGGTGGAGCAGCATCTCAAGGACCGCCTGACACGCATCTGTCGGCAGATTGACCCGGACGTGTCGGAGGTGGTGATCCTCGTGTGATGGGCATCGTAGGTTCCACGCTCGCTGGCCCCGCCTCGTGATGGTTGAGTGCCCAAGTCCCGTATCTAACCTCCTGCGAAGTCCAGCCGGACCCGCTTCAGCGTGAAGAAGCGGTCTCGATGATCTTAAAGGCCCAATCAGGCAGAGCGCTACGCTAGCTGCTAAAAATCCGGATTTCGGCGCAGACTACGGTTTCATTCGGGATGGCCTGGGGCGGTAAGAGGGCGAATCTCATTTCCGTTTACTGTCGACCGACGCAAACAGGGATACCGGTTCTTCATATTCTATATGCTCGCATGGAACCCTTATCGTGAATCATACGGCAGTGAGGAGCGGTAGAGGTACGCAAAAAGTTATTATTTCGGAGATAAATAACGTAATATATTGGCTAGCATTATATTATACCCAATAGGAGAGAACGTCTGCGCAGGATGTGCGCCCGCGGGCTGGATTTGAAACGGCACTGAATTTTCTTCCTCTTTCGCGTTGGTCTGCGCGAGCATCTCAATGCGATTGTTCGAGCCGAGTTCTCAATCTCTTGGGTCGCTTTCAACCGATAGCCGATACCCGAAGCCGCGGACATTCTGGATCAGGCGTATGCCGCCGCCGGATTCCAGCTTCTTTCGAAGATAGGCGATATAGACTTCGACAATGTTGGTATTCGGATCAAAGTCATAGCCCCAGACCGCGTTCAGTATCTCCATCCTGCTGACAACACGCTCGGCATTCTCAAGGAAATACCGCAGAAGGTTGAACTCGGTAGCCGTGAGACCAAGATCGATACCCGCACGCTGCGCAGTCTTTCGAGAGATATCAATGGACATGTCGGCGAAGGTCAGCGCTTGCGGGAGAGGTTCTGTCGATATTGATCGCCGTAGCAGGACCTCAACCCGGGCCAACAGCTCTTCGAAGGCGAAAGGCTTCGTGACATAGTCATCAGCGCCAGCACGAAACCCCTCCAGTTTTTCCTGGAGCGCATCGCGCGCCGTCAACATCAGGACGAGGACATCGCTGTCGGCCGCTCGCAAGCGACGACAAAGATCGGCACCCTCGGCGTCCGGCAGCATCCGGTCGAGGATGACCAGCTTCACGGCATCCTCCCGTACGTGGTCGAGAAGATTAGCCCCGTTTGGTTCGACCAGAATATCATAGCCCTCGGCCCTGAGACCGACAGAAAGGAAATCGGCGATTTCCGTGTCATCCTCCACGATCAGGATTGTCGAATATGTCATTTCGGTTCCGCAGACAATGGGAGGTCAATGCGTATCTCGGCACCGTGGCCCGGCGTGCTATGGACACTGATCCTGCCATTGTGCTGATTGATGATCCAATGGGCGATGGCAAGGCCCAAGCCGGTCCCGCTATCGCTCCGTCCGCGAGTCCGACGACCGCTATAGAACCGGCTGAAAGCTTGCTTGGCCTCGTCGGGAGTGAAACCGGGGCCTTGGTCGATTACCGCGATGCGAACCCATCGGTCGACAACTCCAAGGTCAAGACTGACGACGGACCCGGCGGGCGCGACCCGAATTGCATTGTCCACAGGGATCATGATGGCTTGACGAAGTCTTCCCGGATCCCCCGTAACCATGACAGGTTCCAGCACGGCCTGTTGCGGTGAGATGGTGACACCCGGCCGTCTCCGCAAGCCGTGGCAGTCAAGCAAGACATCGGCAAACACTTCCTGAAGGTCGACGGGCTCGGTTTCGACAGTGATGGTTCCCGCCTCGGAGCGGGCCAGGAACAGCAAGTCTTCAACCAGACGCCCAATCTGGTCCGCTTTACGCACCACCTGGGTCAGCGATTGCCGCAAACGTTCATTGGAACTATCCGGCGCGCGCAATGTCACTTCCGCATGTCCACGCAGAATTGTCAGCGGTGTCCGCAACTCATGGCTGATGTCGGCGAAAAACTGCGCGCGATTGGCATCAATATCACGCAGGCGACGGTTGGCGTGCTCAACTTGTTCACTCCTTTCGCTGAGTTCCCGCGTCCGTTCAGCCACCTGTTTCTCAAGTAGGTCGTTCGCGTGAAGCAAACGGTCCCGCTGATCGCGAAGCTGAGAGGTCATAACGTTGAAACGTTCTGCCAAAGCGCCGAGTTCGTCCCGACTACTGACGTCGACCGTATGCGAAAGATCTCCTCGGCCAACCGCATCGGCACCTTCGGATAATGCGGATATCGGGCGGGATATTCCCCGGTGCAGCATGAGAGCGTTACCCAATGCCAGGAGCGCAGCGGTTCCTACCAAGGCAAATGCCAAGAACCGCATCCGATCAGAAAGCTGTGCAGAGCTGGCAATGGCCGCGTTGACCTCGGCACGTTCATTGACGGTTGCGGAGTCGATCAGATCTCCGAGTACGCTGTCCAGACGATGCTCGATCTGGTTCCGATAGATCACCTCGGCATCGGCTTGATGTCCATCGGACAACAAGACCTCTACCTCTTTTCGAACGTGGTCAAGTTCGAGCACCATCTCACGCATTGCATCTATGCGGTTGAGTTCCGGGTGCTCCGGTCGCGGCGCTCCATCATTTGGATGTTGACGCATTTCGGCCAGCAAAAGATCTTCCTTGCGGGCGAGAGCATCGAGCAGCCCATCGCGCGCTTCAATGATCTCGGTGGTGTCGGTGCCCAGAATGAAAAGTTCCGCCACCTGCTCGGAGTAGTCGTTTGCCCACGCAGCAATAAAATTGATGGCCCGTATTTGCTCGTAGGACGTGCTCAACTCGCGCTGGTTTGTCTCTCCGGTCCGAAGGACCGTGATAAAAACAGCCGCGATCAGGCTTACGACGGCTGCCATGATCAAATGGCTGGCAAATAGCTTCGTTTTGATCTTCATATTGCCTGTGGCAGCGCCCTTTAGTGACGTCGGATCGCGTTGGACCCACACGGCCAGCATACAGGTTCGATCTGATCTCGGAACTGCCGATCTCCGATTCTAATTATCTTCTAATTTGAGGTTTGAGCAGTATTGGCGATGCTACAAATATACGGCGCTCAAACCGGTTACTTGGGCCAATGCGGGTGAGACGCAACAAAATGGCGTGCCGTGAAGCGACGTCACGGTACCTCATACAACTCTGAAAGGAATTCTAGCATGCCAAGTTCCATTCAATCTTTCCTGATCGTGTCTTTGACCACTCTCGGATTGGCGGCCTGTGGCGGCGGAGGCGGTGGCGGCAGCGATGATGATGATCGTGGCGGATCGAGTTCTAGCGGTGGTTCCGGTGGAGGTTCCAGCTCCGGCGGCTCCGGCGGAGGCTCAAGTTCAGGGGGCAGCAATACCGGCGTCTACCGCGGATCCTTCACTGCGACCGCAGACCCGGACGATGATTTCCGCCAGCTCGGCGCCTATCGCGGAGGACAATTTAAAGGAACGGTCCAGGCAACAGCCGATTTCCGCAATGACGAGATCGATGTCACTCTACGAGGTACACCAAAAGCAGGTGTCGTCGATTCCTATCGGGCAGAGTACGAGAACGTGCGTATCGAACGGGATGACGACGACTACGAATTCGATACGGATCGCGGTCGGGAGACGTTCACCTATGGGAACTACACGCAAAATTCTCGTACCGAGCTTGATGGTGACATGACACGCGACCGGTCACGTATTAGCGGTGAATTCGACACTGACGACGATGATGATCGCATCGAGATCGACGGTAATTTCAACGCAACACGTCGGTAACCCGGTGATTGGAATGTTTGTTCTATAGGGTCGTGGTGAAGGCTACGAATTCACGGCTCTGGTCCTGTGCTGTCTACCTCCTGTTCGGGCATCTTCCAACGATGTCCTTTGGGCAGGAGGTCGACTATTTCATTGTGCCAGAGGGAAGTATCGCTCAGGCTGAGACAGTTCTTCTAGCTGAAGGGAACCAATCGACGTCTCGTGCGGACCAGGTGTTCTTTGACGCGCGTATTGCCCTTTTGCGGGAAAACCTGGCTGAAGCGGAGCGACTATTTCGTGAGGTGCTGTCGCTGGAACCCGCCCATTCTGCTGCTCGGGCCTATCTGGGCCTGACGCTTGCGGAAATGGGGCGCAACTCCGCTGCCATCTACAATTACCGCTTCGCCCTCGCGGATGATCTGCCATCCGATGTTTCGCGGCCCATCCGCGACTATATTCTCGAGAATGATCGGGGGCTTGGTTTCAACACCTTCGCTTACTTTCATATCAATCGCCAGACGAACCCATTTCTCGAAAGCAATCTGACAGAGATCCGCGTAGGCGATTTCATCTTCGCACTGGCCGACCCGGAGGGTGGAACAGAGGAAACGGTGCTCGAGTTTGGTGGTAACCTCGGCTACAGGTTTCAAGTCTCCGAGACGGGCCATTTTCTGTTTCGCCTGCGCGCGGATTTCGACCACTACACCAATTCGAACTTCACCTCCTGGTCGGTGACCCCCTCGCTTGCTTATGAGTTCCGCGTCGATCAAGACAAGGAACTTGCGTTGGGCATGTCCACCGATTTCGAGTTTCTCGAGAGCGAACTTGTAGAGCGGGAAATAGGCCCGGTGCTTCGCTTGCGCTGGGAACATGACGAACGTTTCCGCAGCAGCTACTTTCTCGAGGTGCTTGATCTGCATAGCCCTGGACGACAAATAGCCTCCGGTGTCTCCTACGAGATCGGCGCGGCTTTCGAGAAGGTACTTACGCCGCGATGGGCCGTAAACGGGGCCGCGTCAGTCTATCGGGCGGAACTGCAACGTAAGCGGTTGGGCTACGACGAATACAGGTTGGTGCTGGGAACGAGAACCGTGCTGCCCAACGGAATCCGGGTTGGTGGCGCGGCCTATCTGGAAGACCGTGTCTACCATGCTGACAGCCGTATCTTCGGCGTGACGCGCCGCGACCAGACCGCAACCATCAGCGTCACGGTCGGCTCATCGGAGGTGGAACTGGCCGGATTTTCGCCGCAAGTCAGGGTCGAGTATGAAGAACGCCATTCCAACATTGCGCTCTACGAGTCTACCAACAGTTCAGTGGCGCTGGAAGTAACCCGTTCATTCTGACCGGTGCCGCCGCAGGACTTGCTGCAATCCGGTGGCACAATGCATGCGTCCCTCAGGCCAATCCGAACATCGTCCTGCGTCCGACGTCAGCGCGTTTGCGGCCTGACACCATTCTACCGTGGCCAGCACACAAGCAGTGTGCGTTGACCAACTCAAAAGCCGCTGATGGTTGGTAGCCAAGTTGACAGAAACGGCACGAAGGTGATCAGCAGCAGCGCCGTGGCCAACGCCAAGAAGAACGGGGGCATTTCGCGGATCAGGGTCGATGGCTTCAGCCCAACGGTCGAAGAAACAACAAAGATCAGACTTCCCACCGGCGGCGTTGTCAATCCGAGCGTCAGGTTGACGATCACGATGATGGCAAAATGGTTCGGATCAATCCCCAGAGCAAAGCTGATCGGCGCGAGGATGGGCACCAGGATCATAACGCCCGGCAGCGGATCCATGAAGAGGCCGAAGATGATCAAAAGCAAGTTGACCGCCAGAAGGAAAGCTACCGGCGCAAGATCCCAGGAGATGATGGTCTCGGCCAGAAATTGTGGCACATTTTCGATGATCAGGACCCAGGCGAAGGCGCGCGCGGCACCGAGGATCAGAAGCACCGCACCTGAGGTTAACGCTGCACGCAGTATAATGCCGGGCAGGTCCCGCAGACGAAGCGAGCGATAGACAAACATGCCAATAAAAAGAGCGTAGAACACGGCAATGACCGAGGCTTCGGTGGGGGTGAAGACCCCGAACCGGATTCCCCCGACAATCAAGACAATCAGCGTAAGCGCGGGTAGAGCAAACAGTGCGACCCGCCCGATTTCCATCCACCCCGGCCTTTGTTCGCCCGATGCGTAGTTTCGCCGCTTGCTCATATTGGCGTTGGCCACGAGCACCGTCGCGGTGATCAGTAGCCCCGGCAGAATCCCGGCCATGAACAACGAGCCAACAGAGACGTTCTGATCTTGCATCGCGTAAATGATCATCGTGATAGACGGTGGAATGATCGGCCCGACAACGGCGCTGGCGATCGTCAGGGCGCTCGCATAGGGACGGTCGTAGCCGCCCTTTTCCATCATCCGGATCATCATGGTTCCAGGCCCGGCCGCATCTGCCAATGCGCTTCCGGAAATTCCTGCAAACATTGCGGAACTGATGACATTCGCGTGCCCGAGACCACCGCGCAGATGGCCCACGAACGCCTGTGCCAGACGTAGGATGGCATGAGTAACAGCGCCCCCGGTCATGATCTCGGAGGCGAGGATGAAAAACGGCACCGCCAGCAACGGAAAGCTGTCGAGACCGGCGAACATCTCTTTCACGACGACAAGAGGTGGATAATTTGACGCAAGCGTGATCGCGGCAAAGACCGAAATTGCCATCGCGAAAGCGACCGGCAGCCCAAGGGCAAGAAGCAGAAATAGCGCGGGAAAGAGGATTTCAGCCATTGGCACCGCCGGGGAAAACGTTGCTATCCGTGCCGGAGGCGTCGAGGCGCTTGTAGCCGCCTGCCGTAATGAAAGGTCGAGCCACCAGCAGCAGGTGGACGATGAGCAGTGCAAAGCCCACGGGCATCGCGGCATAGACATAGATGAAGGGCAGACGCAGTGCCGGGGTAACCTGATACTGCATCCGCTCGGCATACTCCCAGCCGACATGTACCATGAAGGCGAAAAAAACCAGCAGGATGATGACGATACCTGCCCTGAGCAGTTTCTGACCGGTTTTTGGCAGGCTGTCCTGAAGATTGGTAATGGCGACATGACCGCCGGTGCGCAGGATCAGCCCGGCGCTGGTGAAGGTCAGCCAGATCATCAGATAGCGTGCCGCCTCGTCCGCCCACGGAAGAGAATGCGAGGTCAGGTAGCGCAACGAGATATTTGTCCCGACGGTGACGGCCATTGCGGACAGCATCAGAACCAGCGCCCAACCGTTCAGCACGACAAAGATATGTTCCAGCCGTTTCACAAGATGCCCCCGGAGGTCACGCCGGTATCAGACCGATACCGGCGTGAAGTCGTCACTCGAAGTTCACGATAGAGTCGACCAGATCTTTGCCATAGGTTTCGTAGTAACCTTCATAGGCCGAAGCGATAGAGGCCTGAAACGCGGCTTTTTTCTTCCGCCGACAGTTCGTTGACCTCCATTCCGCGTTCCTTGAGCGTTTCGACGCCGGTCATCTCGACATTGTCGACATAGCCACGCATCTCGGTCACGGCTTCCTCGGCAGCCTTCTGGAAGGCCGCCTTCTGTTCGTCATCCAACCCGTCCCAGAATGGTTTCGATACCAGCAACATCGCAGGCGAATACACATGGCCGGACAGGGTCAGGTATTTCTGCACCTCGTCAAGCTTCACGGAAACGATTAACCGACAACGGGTTTTCCTGCCCGTCGATTACGCCCTGCTGCAGCGAAGAGACAACTTCAGGCCAGGCCATCGGCGTCGGGGCCGCGCCCATGGCATTGAAGGCAGCGAGGTGAACCGGATTTTCCATGGTCCGGATTTTCAGGCTCTCTACATCCGCCGGAGTATGGATCGGATTGCGGTTATTCGTGATATGGCGGAAACCCTGTTCGCCCCAGGCCAGCCCCTGCATACCCACGTCTTCGAATTTGGCCAGAATATCCTCGCCAACGGGGCCGTCCAGAACGGAGCGGGCATGGTCGAGATCACGGAAAAGGAACGGGATATCGAACACGCCGGTGTCAGGGACGAAGTTGGCAAGAGTGCCGGAAGAAACGATGGTCGCCTCCACGGTGCCCAGTTGCAGCCCCTCGATTACTTCGCGCTCGCCGCCGAGCCCGGAAGAGGGAAAATGCTTGAACTCGAATTCATCGCCGGTTTCGGCCTTCACGACCTCTTCGAACTTGGCAGCCGCGACGCCGTAATGGCTGTCGGGCGCGAGTGCATAGCCGATCTTGACTTCGGTCTGCGCGAAGGCCGAAGTGCCCATTGCAAGAAAAATGCCGGTTGCGCCCAGTCCGCGTGTAATAAATGTCATGAATGTCCTCCCGATTGACGTTTGATTTTGCTACACAAGGTTCTTCGGGGTGGCAACCCGGTGATGCAGGGCTATGCAACTGCTTGGGGCATCTGCCCGCCAACCGGGTTCAGAGCCTACGACCCTGGTGTCACGGGCATGTGCCTGCGCGAGATCTGTCAGGGTGTGCCAACTATTCGGCGCAAGCATTGACGACGGGCCCCGGATCAAGGGGAGGCGGCATCAGCCGCGGCATATGATTCACGCTAACGGGAGTATCCCCCACATCCTTGTCCAGTCGCGGCGCATCAACACCGATGAAGCCAACGCCCGGGCGTCCCGAGCAATGACCTCTGCATGGGGTTCTGATGTCTTGGAGCACACGGCGATCTGACGACCCTGTCTGGTCCGCCGACGTTTCAGCGGGACTCGAGGAGGATGATTTTGGTCTATGCGATTGCGGACGCGTATGGGTTTTGCCACTGTGCGGCTCGGAGACTGTCCAGACTATGTGGAGGGTGGCAAGCGATAACCTTTCAGGCGTGACTGGGAAGTCCGGTTGACCATCGGGGCGTGCAATCGACGGTCGGACGTGCGGTCGACAGCTTGAAGAAGCCGTTACGCCCCACCTTCAAGTCCGTATTTCCGAATAATGTCTTTGATGTGCATGTCCTGCTGGGGATCGGGCAGCAGCGCGGGTTGGCGTGACAGCCCGACGGAGGCATCGCTGAGGTAGAGCGCGCGTTTGACCAGCGCCGGGGGATAGCCCAGCTTGTAAAGATCGGTGCGGAAGGCGGTATAGGTTGCCTGGGCCTCTGCCGCGCCAGCCTCGTCACCGGCATTCACGCAAGCGACGATCCGGGCCAGCACCTCGGGCATCACGTTGCCGAGGCCGGAAATCACACCACGGGCACCATTGGCGAGTGCCCAATGCACCAAGTGGTCGGGGCCTGAATAGACATCGAAACCGGCAACATCGCGGCCTATCGCCATGTAGGCCTCCAGCGTGTCCTGCGCGCCGCCGGAATCCTTGATCCCGGCGATATTGCCATGCGCAGCCAAGGTGCGCGCCGTCTCGGGTTCGATATGGTTCTGGGTTCGGGCTGGAATGTCGTAGAGATAGACCGGCGTGTCGACGGCGTCGGCAACGGCGGTGAAATGGCGGATCAGCCCGTCCTGGGTGCAGGCGATGAAGAAGGGCGTGATGACCGCGATCCCGTCGACGCCGATCCGGTCGAATTCGCGGGCCAGCGCAATGGTTTCGAAGGTTGCGGGCATTCCGGCATTGACGATGACGCGGGTGCGCCCGGCGACCTCATCGACCACCTCGCCGCAGAGCTGTACCTTCTCGTCGAAAGTCAGCGCTGAAAAATCGCCGTTCGTGCCTGCGCACATGATATGGTTGCCGGCTGCGACCTGGCGGCGAACCTGGGCGCGCGTGGCCTCGTAATTGACGGTCTCGTCATCGTTGAAACAGGTGACGAGGGCGACGAAGGCTTCTTTGTGATCTGTCATTTGTGTCATCCGCGTTTTGCCGCTGCCATCTGGGCGGCGTAATCCAGCGCGCAGAGCATGTTTGCATGGTTGGCCTTGCCTGTTCCGGCAATGTCGAAGGCGGTGCCGTGATCGACCGAACAGCGGTCGATGGGCAGGCCGAGCGAGACGTTGACCGCGGTATCGAATGCGATCAGCTTGATCGGGATGTGCCCTTGGTCGTGGTATTGCGCGATCACCAGGTCGAAGGCGCCCTGGTAGGCGCGGTGATAGACCGTGTCCGCCGAGATCGGGCCCTGCACGTCCATGCCCTCGGCCCGGGCGGCCTTGACGGCGGGGCGACATGCAGGTCATCCTCGTTGCCAAAGAGGCCGTTTTCGCCGCAATGCGGGTTGATCCCGGCGACGGCGATGCGCGGCGCGGCGATGCCCATGCGCTGAAGATGCCGGTGGCCGATGCGGATGGTTTCCAGCACCCGCTCGGTCGTTGCGCGGCCGATCGCATCCTTGAGCGACACATGGGTCGAAACATGCACGACGTTCAGCCGTTCCGACGCCAGCAGCATCCAGGATGCTTTCGATCCGGTCAGATGCGCCAGCATACCCGTATGGCCGTCGTAATGGTGCCCGGCAGAGTTCAGGGCCTCCTTGTTGATCGGCGCGGTCACGATACAGGCGGCGTCCCCGCCCATGGTCATCTCCACCGCCCGCTCGATATAGCGGAAGGAAGCCTCGCCGCAGGCCGGCGAAAGCACGCCGAAGCGGCCAGGCAGATCCTCAACCGGAACGTGGGCGACGCGAATGCCGTCGCCCGGCGCCTCCGGGTCGATGATCGTCAGGGCCAGTCCGCACGCTTGAACCGCGCGCTGCATGGTGTCGCGGTCGCCGACAACGATGGTTTGTGCCCGCAGTTCCGCATCCCGCTCAGCCAGGGCTGCGGCGGTCACTTCCGCGCCGACGCCCGAGGGGTCGCCCATGGTGATGACAATCTTGTCGTGCATTTCTGTCTCCTGGGAACCGCGGCTTCGATGCGGTAGTTAACCTATAGGTAAAAAAGCTGCAAGTTATAATGCCGAGTACGTTAAATTAGTGGAGTACATGCAATACAATACTGGAAATGTTTCGCATTTCTGAGGTAAGGTATATTACAACAACTGGCAAATTGGTAAACTGTATGGCGCTCGATACGCTTATTCTGGCCGATGATCTTACCGGTGCACTGGACTCGGCGGTCGGATTCTCGGGCGGTGGCCGGTCCGTCATCGTCGCCCGCAGCCCGGTGGCGGTGCCCGAGGCGCTGGCCCGAGCGCCCAACGTGCTGGCCATCAATACGTCGAGTCGGGAAATCCGGGCAGAGGATGCGGCCCGCCGGGTTGGCGAGGCGCTGGCGCATCTCGATCCGGCGGCGGTGGGTAGGGTGTTGAAGAAGGTCGACAGCCGCCTCAAGGGCAATATCATGGCGGAAGTCGAGGCGCTGGAGCGCTGGTTCGCGCCTGACCGCCGCGTGGCCTGTCCGGCGATCCCCGGAATGGGGCGGCGGGTGACACACGGCGCGCTGGAAGGCAGCGGCGTCGACCAGCCGATTCCGGTGGCGGACTGCTTTGTTGGAAGGGTTGAGGTGCCCGATGTCGCCTCGGATGCCGATCTCGATGAGGTGGTGCAGGGCGGCACAGGCCGCGTCCTTTGGATCGGGGCGCGCGGTCTTGCCTTTGCCCTGGCCCGGGCCAGCGGTGTGGCCGCGCCCGAGGTAACGCGATTGCAACCGTCGGTGATGATTGCGAATGGCTCGCGCGATCCGGTGACACGGGCGCAGATTGCGACCCTGGGCGGGCGCGTGACACGCCTCGACGCCCCGGACGGCATTGTGCCCGAAGGCACCGCTCCGCATGGCCGGCTGGTCCTGTCGATTTCCGACGGCGGCGCAGGGATTTCCGGGTTGGAGGCCGCGGCCCGCTTTGCTCGCGGCACCGCGCAGCTGGCCAGGCAGGTCAAACCGGCGGCGCTTCTGATCTGCGGCGGTGAGAGCGCGCAGGCCGTGCTGGACCAGTTCGGTCTAAACAGTTTACAAGTGAGTGCCGAACTCAGGCCGGGCCTGCCGGTCTGCGAGGTGCAGACCGATTGGGGCAGGGTGCAGGTGGTCACCAAGTCGGGCGGCTTCGGCGCGCCGGGTCTTCTGGCGGAGATCCTGGACGAGACGGTGATGCAAAGATGAAGGTCACGAAGATGGATCAGTCCACGCCGAAAACGCCCGCAGGCCGCAGCGGTCGCCCGCCGCTGTCAGACAGGGTGTATGCCGCGCTCAAGAACCGCATCACGCGTGGCGACTACGGCGCGAATGAAAAACTGCCCGCGGAGAAGGACCTGTCGGGCCAGTTCGGCGTGTCGCGCCCGGTTTTGCGCGTGGCGCTGGAGCAATTGCGCGAAGACGGGTTGATCGTGTCGCGCCAGGGTGCGGGCAACTTCGTGCGGGTCAAGCGCGAAACCGCGCTGGGGTATACACCGGTCGAAACCATCGCCGATATCCAGCGGAGCTACGAGTTCCGGCTGACGGTCGAGGTGGACGGCGCGGGACTCGCGGCGCAGCGGCGCAACCAGGAGGTTCTGGACGAAATGCACAAGGCGCTCGACCTGTTGGCCGATGCCACAGGATCGCGCCTGCACCGGGAAGATGCGGATTTCTCCTTCCATCTCGCCATCGCGCGGGCCTCGAACAACCAGTACTATACCGAAACGCTGAAGGCGCTGCGCGACCACATCTATGTCGGCATGAAGATGCATGGTGATGCGCTGATGTCCGATGGTGCATCGGCGCTCGAGCAGGTGCTGGGTGAACACCGAGGCATTTTCGAAGCCATTGAGGCGAAGAACCCGGAGCGTGCGCGCAGCGTGATGCGGGATCATATCGTCCATTCGCGCGCGCGGCTGTTCGGGGCCGGAATGCTCGATCTTTCGATGTGATCGGCGACGCGGCGGGATCGGCCCACAACAGGGCCGGTCGCCATGTCAGCCTTGTTCAGAACGCGTTGTGATAGAGGGTGTGGACATCCGCAACGCTCATGTCGCGCGGGTTGTTGTCCATCAGCCGCCGGATCGCGTGGGCTTCTTCCGCCCAGTCGGACAGATCGGCTTCGTTCGCGCCATGTGCCTTCAGCTGCATCTCGATCCCCAGGTCGCGGCAGAATTCAAAGGCCGCGGCCTTAAGCGCATCCTCGCTGCCCGCGTTTTTCAGGCCGAGCGCGTCGGCGACCTCGGCGGTCTTGGCCACTGCGACCGGTTGGTTGAAGGCGAGCACATGCGGGAAGATGATGGCATTGGCCAGCCCGTGTGGCAGCGACAGCCGGATGCCCAGCGGATAGGCCAGTGCATGGCCTGCGGCGGTGTTCACCGGGCCGAGGCAGATGCCGCCGTAGTAGGAGGCCAGCATCATTCCGGCGCGCGCTTCGCTATCGGTGCCGTCCTCGACGGCACGCTTCAGGTATCGCCCGACAAGTCCGAAGCCCATGCGGGCATAGCCGTCGATCAGGTCATGCGCCCGAGTGTTGGTGAAAGCCTCGACGCAATGCGCCATGGCATCGACGCCGGTGGCGGCGGTCACGGCGGCAGGCACGGAATAGGTCAGCTCCGGATCGAGCACTGCGAGATCGGCAATCAGGTGCGGGCTTTCCACGGCGATCTTGGACTTGGTCTCCGGGTCGGTCACAAGTGCCCGAATTCCGGCCTCCGACCCGGTGCCGGCGGTGGTGGCCACCTGGAACAGGGCGGTATCGCGGCCCGCCACCCGGTCGGGCCCGGCCACGTCCCGCAGTGTCTGGTCGCTGTTCCACAGCGCCGCCACCAGCTTGGCCACGTCCATCACCGACCCGCCCCCAAGGCCAACCACCAGGTCAGGACGGTGCGCACGCGCGCGTTCCAGCACCCGTTCAAAGGCTGGCAGGTCTGGTTCGGGCGGCACATCATCAATCACGCTTATGTCGCCGGGCAGACCCAGCCCGTCGGTATATTGCGCAGTCGGGCCGGAGGCGATGACGAGCGGGCGCGACACGCCCTTGGCCAGTTCGCCGACCTTCGCCGCGGCACCGGTTCCGATTTCCAGCCGCCTGGGTTGATGAATGGTAATCATTCGGTCCATGGTGGACATGGGAGCACTCCTTTTCAGGCGGTTTGCGCGATCAGACGGCGGACGGTCGCTGCATCCAGCCGCACGTGCCGGATGGCGCGGCGGTAGAGCGTATAAGCGATGTCGAGCCCGCCATCGGTGCGGGGCAGAAGGACCGGGTAGGACAATTCCTTGTTCTTCCCGTCCTCCGAGTTGTTGGAGAGGCAGGTTCCGGGGCTGTCCTCGATGACGTGCCGGACCGGAAAGGTTAGCCCGCCGTCGAATGACAGGCAAAGTGCAAGCGGCGCGCGCTCCACGCCCCAGATCGGCTCGCATCCTTCACGGGCCTCGGCCCGGTCGTCGGTTTCCTCGATCTCGTCATAGAGCGAGGTGC
Source organism: Qingshengfaniella alkalisoli (assembly GCF_007855645.1). GTDB lineage: Bacteria > Pseudomonadota > Alphaproteobacteria > Rhodobacterales > Rhodobacteraceae > Qingshengfaniella > Qingshengfaniella alkalisoli. Next base: position 367,430 of record NZ_CP042263.1, on the reverse strand, counting down.
GGCGGGATTGCGATTGCGCCGCCGAGACCGGGTTGCAGACCAGGCCGATCACCCCGTTGGCAAGACGAGCGACGCCGATCGAGCTGTTGTTGTTGGGTACGTCGGTCGGGGTGGGGGCGCTCCAGCTGCGACCACCGTCATGGCTTTCCGAGCGGTGCACGAAATCCGACTGGCGACGGCGGTAGAAGGCGGCCATTTCCGCGCCCCCCAGCGGCACGGGAGACATGTGCACCGCTCCGGCCGAATCGGGCACCTCGGCAACGGACCAGGTGGCACCATTGTCCTGGCTGACCGCGATGGCGGCGGTGTCGAAGGCGCCGGTCCAGCGAATCCCGTTGCGCGGGTTGCAGCGGAATAGCGGCAGCACCCAGGCGCCATCATCGCGCACGAAAGGCCGGGCGCGGATGAAGGTGCCGTTCGGTAGGCCGATATCGCGTTTCTCGCCTGACTCGAGGCGGTCTTCTTTGCGGATAACGGAGCGCATGAAGACGCGGGCCTCGTCCTGGTTGCCCGCGGGTTGCGCGGTGTTGAACAACCAGACCTGTCCGTCCGGCGCGGTGAACAGGACCGGGTTCTGTTCGGAGCGCGCGGCATCGTCTGACAGTCGCGCGGCGGGGCCCCATTGCGCAGACCCCTCATCGAGAACCGCGGCATGGATCGAGATATCAGACTTACCCTCCAGCGTGCCGCCAAACCAGGAACAGGCCAGCGCGCCGTCGGGCAGCCGGGTCAGGAAGGCGGCGTGGTTCTGGATCGTTCCGGCCGGCAAGATTGCCCATTGGCCTCCGTCGCGCGGCACCAGCGTCCCGTTCATTTCCGCTGCGATTTCGTCCGGCGTCATACGCGGCTTCCTCCTGTATGTGATCGAGCCGGAATGTGTGAAGAATTGGACAAGTTGTCAAGTGTACTTACGGCAGCGACTAGCCATGAAGGGGATCATGATCGGGTTCATCCAAGATAAATAGTTATAAAACATCATTCTATGGGATATCTTCGACTGAATACGTTTATCGTTTGACTTTTAATACCAAGTTTACCAATACTGGTCTCGCGAATCCGCAAGCCGTGGAAACGCCTCGACTGCGCCAAGCGGCACCTCAGATCGGGGCGGGGGCGCAGCTGCGTTCCAAATATTTGCGAAAGCGATCTGTTTTCAGGGAGGAAACATGAAACACGCGACACTTCTGGCCGGTGCGTTGTTGGCGACAAGTGCCTTCAACCCGGCCTTTGCGCAGGATGCCGACGTGACGGTCGTGCTTGCTGAAGAGCCCGACCTGGTCGAGCCCTGCATGGCGACCCGCTCGAACATCGGGCGCATCGTGCTGGGCAACATCAGCGAAACCCTGACCGAACTCGACGTGCGCGGCGACGAGGGGCTGAAACCGCGGCTGGCGGAAAGTTGGGAGATGGTGAACGACACAACCTGGCGGTTCAACCTGCGTCAGGGCGTGAGCTTCTCGGACGGGTCTGCCTTCGATGCCGAGGATGTAAAGCATTCCTTCGAGCGCGCCCAAAGTGATCAGATCACCTGCGAGATCTCGCGCTATTACGAGGGCATCTCGATTACCCCGAAGGTGGTGGACGCGCACACTATCGACTTCACCACCGACCCGGCGCAGCCCATCCTGCCGCTGCTGTTGTCGCTTCTGACCATCGTGCCTTCGGAGACCCCGATCGAGTTCACCCGCGAACCCGTCGGTACCGGGCCCTACGTTCTGGCCGACTGGGCACCGGGGCAGAGTATCACGCTTGAGCGTCGCGATGACTATTGGGGCGACGCGCCCGCCGTGTCCAAGGCCACTTACGTGTTCCGCAATGACCCGTCCGTCCGCGCGGCGATGGTTGCCACCGGCGAAGCCGACATCGCGCCGTCGATCTCGGCCATCGACGCCACCACCGAGATGGACCAGTCCTATCCGAACTCGGAAACCACGTATCTGCGCATCGACCATGCCGTCGCGCCACTGGATGACAAGCGGGTGCGCGAGGCGCTGAACATCGGTATCGATCGCGAGGCCTTTGTCGGCACCATCCTGGCGGAAGGCACCGATATCGCCACCGCGATCAACGTGCCGACGACGCTGGGCTGGAATGCCGACACCGCCGTGCGCGGCTACGACCCGGAACGGGCCAAGGCGCTGCTGGAAGAGGCCAAGGCTGACGGCGTTCCCGTCGACACCGAGATCCTGCTGGTTGGCCGGACCGGCAACTTCCCCGGGGCGACCGAAACCTTCGAGGCGATCCAGTCGATGCTTTCCGAGGTGGGCTTCAATATCCGTCTGCAAATGGTCGAAGTGGCCGAGCATGAGCAGTATTACTCGAAGCCCTATGTCCAGGACCAGCCGATCCTGGTCGGTGCACAGCACGACAACTCGCGCGGCGATCCGGTGTTCTCGATGTACTTCAAGTACCATTCCGATGGTCGCCAGTCGGGCATTGCCGATGACAAGGCCGATGACCTGGTCGAACGCGCCACCGCCGCCACCGGCGAAGAGCGCGAGGCACTGTGGTCGGAGCTGTTCGGTTACCTGCATGACGAGGTCATTGCCGACGTCCTGCTGTTCCACATGGTGGGTCATGCGCGGGTTGGCAACGGTGTCGATTACACCCCGACGATAGCCACGAACAGCCAGCTTCAGCTGTCCGAAATCGGCATCAAGTAAGCTGTCCTAGAACGGCGCGCGTAGGGTCCATGATCTGCGCGCGCCGTTTCGTTAACCGAGGGAGTGGTCCATGAAATCGACGCTGGGAAAACGTGCCCTGTCGAGCTTTGTCTCGCTGTTCGTTCTGATCGTGCTGGTCTTCTTCCTGTCGCGTCTGACAGGTGATCCTGCGGCGCTTTACCTGCCGGTTGATGCCTCCGAGGAGATGCGGCAGAACTTTCGCGAGCTGCACGGGCTGAACGACCCGGTGCTCGTACAGTTCGGGCGTTACCTGGCAGATCTGGCCCAGTTCGATTTCGGAGAGAGCCTGCGTAAGGCGCGGCCCGCGCTGGACGTGGTGCTGGAAGCCTTCGTCTGGACGTTGAAACTGGCGCTGATCACCATGACGCTGGTGACTGCCGCGGCCATCGTCGTCGGCTCGATTGCCGCCTTCCAAGTTGGCCGGCCGTTCGACCGCTTTGCGTCGGTCCTGTCGCTGATCGGCGCCTCGGCCCCGGATTTCTGGATCGCGATCGTGGGCATCGTGATCTTCTCGGTCAACCTGGCCTGGCTGCCGACCTCCGGAACGGGCACGATCTGGCACTGGGTTCTGCCGATCTCGGTGCTGTTCATCCGGCCTTTCGGGTTGATCCTTCAGATCGTCCGCGGGTCGATGATCAATGCACTCGGTTCGCCTTACGTCAAGACCGCCCGGGCCAAGGGGGTCAAGAACGGGCCCGTCATCTTCGTCCATACCCTGCGCAACGCCATGCTGCCGGTAATCACCGTGATCGGCGACCAGGCGGCGGCGCTCTTGAACGGGGCTGTGGTGGTCGAAACCATCTTCGGGTTTCCCGGCGTCGGCAAGCTGATGATCGACTCGATCCTGCAACGTGATTTCAACGTTATCTTGGCGGCCATCATGGTTACGGCGGTTGCGATCTTCATCATGAACATCCTGATCGACATTGCCTACGCGCTGCTTGATCCGCGGATCCGGGCTTAAGGAAGCAACCATGAGCAACGCCACCACCAATCCTGCCGCGGTCGAGGTCAAGGTGCAGTCTGGCACCCGCCGCGTTCTGCGGATGCTTTGGGCGGACAAGCTGGCCATTTGCGCCGCGATCTTCCTGATCGTCATCCTGCTCTGCGCGGTCTTCGGGCCGATGTTTCTTGAGGATATGGCCGCCAATACCAACCTGAGGGCGCGCAATGCGCCGCCATTCGAGCTTGAGCGCGGGTTCTTCTTCATTCTCGGCGGCGATGCCCTGGGGCGGCCACTGCTGGCGCGGATCATCGTCGCGGCGCAGAACACCATGGTCATTGCCGCAGGCGCGGTGCTGGCTTCGCTGATCGTCGGATCCACCCTCGGACTGATCGCCGGCTATGCCGGGCGCTGGACCGGCGAGGTGATCATGCGGCTGGCCGACGTCATCATGTCGTTTCCCTCGCTGCTCCTGGCGGTGATCGTGCTCTACATGCTGTCGCCCTCCATCGCCAACCTGGTGCTGGTTCTGGCCATCACCCGCATTCCTATCTACCTGCGCACAACCCGTGCCGAGGTTCTGGAAGTGCGTGAACGCATGTTCGTTCAGGCTGCCAAGGTGATGGGCGCGTCCAACCGGCGTATCGTATTCAAGCACATCCTGCCGGTGATCCTGCCGACGCTGCTGACCATCGCGACGCTGGATTTCGCCTTCGTCATGCTGGCGGAGTCGGCGCTTAGCTTCCTGGGCATCGGAATCCAGGCACCCGAAATCACCTGGGGCCTGATGGTCAGCCAGGGGCGGCAGTACCTGACGAATGCTTGGTGGCTCGCTTTCTGGCCGGGCCTGGCGATCATCCTGACCACCATGTCGCTTAATTTGCTGTCGAGCTGGATGCGTGTCGCGCTCAACCCGACACAACGCTGGCGCCTCGAAATCGGAGGGAAGAAGAATGGCTGAGCATCTTCTCGAAGTGCGTGACCTGTCAGTGCGGTTTCACACCACCCAGGGCATCGTCAACGCGGTCAACGGGATCTCGTGGCATCTCGATCGGGGCGAGACTCTGGCCATCCTCGGCGAGTCGGGTTCGGGCAAGTCGGTCTCGGCAAGCGCCATCATGAACCTGATCGACATGCCGCCAGGCGAGATCACCAGCGGGCAGATCCTGTTTGACGGCACCGATCTGCTGAAAGCGTCGGAAGAGGAGAGACGACGGCTGAACGGCAAACGGATCTCGATGATCTTCCAGGATCCACTGGGCCACCTGAACCCGGTCTATCCGGTAGGCTGGCAGATTGCCGAAACGGCGATGGCCCATGGCCAGAGCAAAGCGGCAGCCTATGAGCGCGCGTTGAAACTGATGGAGCGAGTGGGCATTCCGAACGCGAAAGCATCGATGCACAAGTATCCGCATCAGTTTTCCGGCGGTCAACGGCAGAGGCTGATGATTGCCATGGCGCTGGTCCTGAAGCCCGACATCCTGATCGCCGATGAGCCAACCACCGCGCTCGACGTGACGGTGCAGGCCGAGGTGCTGTCACTGCTGGAAGAATTGCAGGATGAGACCGGCATGGGGCTTCTGCTCATCACCCACGATCTTGGCGTTGTCGCAGAAGCGGCCGACCGGGCCGTCGTGATGGAGGGCGGGCGCATCGTCGAGACCGGCACGCCGCGTGATCTGTATCACAATCCGCAGCATCCCTATACCCGCAAGCTTCTGGCCGCGGCTCCCGGCAGGGGCGAGATGCGGACAGCACAGAGCGGGGGTCAGCCGATACTCGAGGTGCACGGGCTGCGGAAATCTTATGGCGAGCTCGCAGCGCTGAAAGGCGTCGATTTCGACCTGATCGCCGGCGAAACGCTGGCCGTAGTGGGCGAATCCGGCTCTGGCAAATCCACCATTGCCCGGCTCATGCTGCGGCTGGAAGAGGCCAGCGGCGGCACGGTAAAGTGGAAAGGCGAGGATATTCTTGCCAAATCCCCGCGCGAAATGGGCAAGCTGCGCCGCCAGTTGCAGATGGTGTTTCAGGATCCGACCCAGTCGCTCAACCCCAACATGTCGGTCTACGAGATCATTTCCGAGGCCTGGGTGATCCATCCCGATATTCTTCCGAAACCCAAGTGGCGGGCGAGGGTCGGCGAGCTGCTGGAGCAGGTGGGGCTCAAGGCCGAACACGCATTGCGCTATCCGCACCAGTTCTCGGGTGGGCAGCGGCAGCGTATCGCCATCGCCCGCGCACTGGCGCTGGAGCCCGATCTGATCATTTGCGACGAGGCGGTCTCGGCGCTCGACGTGTCAGTCCAGGCGCAGGTCATCGCGCTCTTGGGCGATCTGCGCGACCGGCTTGGCATTGCCTTCATCTTCATTGCTCATGACCTGCCCGTGGTGCGCGACTTTGCCGACCGGGTGCTGGTGATGAAACAGGGCGAGATCGTCGAGCAGGGGCCGGTACGCCAGATATTCGACGCGCCCCGCGAGCACTATACACGGCGGCTGCTTGCGGCGGGTCTTGATGCCGATCCCGATATTCAGGCCGACCGCCGCCGCGCGCGGGCGGCCCTGGAAACCGCCTGAGACACAGGTGGAACCCCTAGGTGGTTGTCGTCACACGAACCAACCCAAGATTGCTTGCCTCGCGTCCTGACCAGGTTCGCCAGCCACGCCGGACTATGCAACAGTCCCCCGCTACCTGATCACGCAGAGAGTCTTGCGACACTGCCTTCAAAGGCAGACCAGTTCAGTGAGGAAGGCTCGGGAATGCGGGGCCTGGCTGCGCGCTATGCTAGTCGTGGAGAACCCCGATGCGCCGGGTCCGCAGCATGACGTTCGACACGGTCAGCAGATGTTCTTCCATATGTCGCGCCGCTTCGGCGGATTGGCGTTGTTCGATCTTCTGGAAAAGGTTCTGATGCTGAACCCCGAGGCGCGCGATCATGTCGACCGAATGGCTTTCCTGCCGCTTTTCCGTCCAGTCGGCACTGCGGCGCAGGGCGCGGATCGACTGATAGATGGTCAGAAACAGCGGGTTATGGGCCAGTTCCGCGATCTTGAAATGAAACACTTCATCGGCGGTGTCGTATTCCTTGGGGTCGCGGGCGTCGATGGTACGATCCAGCAGGCGGCCAAGCTGGCGCAGTTCTTCGCCGGTGGCGCGTTGGGCGGCCAGCGCGGAGAGGGCGGGTTCGATTTCCAGCCTGACCTCCATGACGTTATGTGGCGTCACGTCCTTGGCGAGCGTTCTGATGCGGTCCTTGTGCAGCGCGGGCGGCGGGGCAGGAAAGGTGCCCTGCCCATGATGGCGGAAGATCACGCTGTCGCGTTCCAGCTGGTCGAGAATGCGACGCAGGCGCGTGCGCCCGATACCCAACTCCTCGGCCAGGCGCCGCTCCGGCAGGATGCGGCCGGCCTCCAGCAGGGACTCATTGGCAATCCCGGCTTTCAGCCGTTCGATCAGGTCCAGGTCTGCCGGATCGGCGTTGCTCAAGAAAGACTCCCCAGAAGGTCCATAAACATGCGCAGGGAGGTAAGCCCCAGAAACAGCCCGAAAGCCAGCCGGAGCGCCCTTTGCGGAATGCTGTGTGCGATTTTTACACCGACACGTGCGAATGTGGTAGTCAGCGGGATGATGACCAGAACGGCCAGCAGGTTCACATAGCCCAGCGAGAAGGGCAGCAAGCCGTCCTGCCCCCAGCCGGTGAGGATGTAGGTTATTGCCCCTGGCACACCGATGATGAAACCGATTGCGGCTGAGGTGCCCACGGCCTTGCGGATATCGTAGCCAAGGAAATTCAGAAGTGGCACGCAAACCGTGCCGCCGCCGATGCCCATCATGGCCGAGATCGCCCCTGCCAGCGTGCCGAAGAAGGCCCAGACCGGCTTTGAAAAGCTGCGCGGTTCCGGCCCGGTGCGCACCTTGCGGAACACCATGTCAATGGCCACCAGCGCGGCGACAACGGCGAAGACACCGATCAGGATACGTCCGTCAACCAGCCCGCCCAGCGTGCCGCCCAGCAGCACGCCCACAAGGATCGACGGACCCCAGAGCTTCAGCAGGTCAGTATCGACGGACCCCTTCTTGTAATGCCCATACGCCGATGACATGGCGGTGAAAATGATCGTGGCGAGCGAGGTGCCGACAGCAACCTGCATGGTCAGGCCCGGCTCCATCCCTGTCAGCGACAGCGCGAAGTAGAGCGCCGGCACGATAACGATGCCGCCACCGACGCCCAGAAGCCCCGCGAGGATGCCGCCGCCGATACCTGCGCCGATGGCGACGCTCAGCAAAGTGATCAGAGTTTGGGTATCCATTGCTAGGCCTTTCCTTGTGTCGTTGCGCGGGACAGTGACGGGCGGCCTCGGGCGATACGGTCGGCGTCGGCCTGTTTGATTTTCTGGTCAATGTGATCGCGCGTCGGCGTGCCGGAAAAATTCTGTTCGGTCGGCATCGCTTCAGCGACATGGATATAGCGCTCGCTCGACACGTCCAGCAGGCGGCGCAGTTCATCCAGCGGGGCTGCATCATCATCCACGCGCAGCGACAGGAAGGGGTAGGGCTGTCCTCGATGGATGGTCAGTGCTGCCGATTGCTGTCCGCGTTTGTCACCGCCCGCGGCAAGTCCAGCGTCCATAGCGGCGAGCAGGCGGTCAGCCAAGGCCCCCTTCGCTTCCGCGAAGGCGTCGAAGGTGGCGTCAACAACCTCTGGCCCCGTCAGCATATTGCCCGCGACGGAATGCAGACGCCCGCAGCGGTGACCCGCCCAGTCCACGCAGTCTGCACCTGTATGCGCCGCGAAATTGCCGTGGTTGTCGAGCATATGGCATTGGCGGATAGCCTCGCCGTCATCGCGTGCGCGGAGATCCTGAAACACCCTGTCGGCTGCCTCGCCTACGCTCAGCCGCACGCGGCCTTCAACGCCCCACATCGGATTGACGAAGGCTTGCGTGGCAACCGCGCAATTGCGGCCGAGATAGCCGACTGCCGCCCCTGCCGCGAAGAAACGCGAGGCAACGGCCAGTCCGATCTCGCCTGTGTCAGCGTCCTTGGCGATGATCGAGTACGTCATCTTAACGACCTACGGCATAGGCCTGCATCAGGCGCGGCGTGGCGGCGGCGCGCAGCGTGCCATCGGGGTCGCGCATCGCGGCACTCAGGCGGCCGACAGTCCACGGCGCGGCGACCGTCACGACATGCCCGCGCGCCTTCAGCCCTTCGATGGTGCCTTCGCCGATGTTGGGTTCGATCATCATCTCGCCGGGTTTGGCTTCGCGCGGATAGAACGAGCCCTGGAAATGCATCGTGTGGAAAAGAGGCGCGTCCATGCCTTCTTGCAAATCCAGCCCGTGATGGACGAAGCGCAGGAACCACACCAGCTGCCACTGGTCCTGCTGGTCGCCGCCGGGGGTGCCGAAGGACAATGCAGGCTGGCCGTCTTTCAGCGCAAGGCTGGGCGTCAGCGTCGTGCGGGGGCGGCGTTTGGGGGCGAGCGAGCTCGGCAGGCCATCGTCCAGCCAGAACATCTGCGCGCGGGAATTCAGCGGAAAGCCCAGCCCCGGAATGACCGGTGAGGATTGCAACCACCCGCCGGACGGCGTCGAGGACACGATGTTGCCCCAGCGGTCGATCACGTCCAGATGCACGGTGTCGCCGCGGCGTTCGGTCAGATGCGCCATGGTCGGTTCACCCGCATCGGCACCCTTGTTGACGTCGAAATCCGTGGCGGCACGTCGGATCGCCGCATCGGCCCATGCCTCGTAACCCGGCAGGCGACCAGGGCGCTGTTCGGTGGACGCGGTGTCGGTGATCAGCTTGGCGCGCTCGGCGGCGTAGTCCTCCGACAGCAGCGCATCCATCGGGATCTCGGTGTGGTCGGGATCGCCGTAGTAGGCTTCACGGTCAGCATAGGCCAGCTTCATTGCCTCGATCACGGTATGGACGAATTCCGTTCCGTTGGGGTCCATTGCCGCCAGATCGAAATGCTTCAGGATTTGCAGCGTTTGCAGCAGCACCGGCCCCTGACCCCATGGCCCCGTCTTGCAAACGGTGTAGCCGTGATAGTCAATGGACAGGGGCTCTTCGTAGGTCGCTTCCCATTCGGCCATGTCATCGCGCGACAGGATGCCGGAATGCTTGCTGCCCGAGACGTCCATCACCTCGGCTGTCTCTAGATAATCCGCGATGGCGTCTGCGACGAAACCTTCCGACCATGCTTTCCGGGCGCTGTCGATCTGGTCTTCGCGGGTGGGGCCGTAGGCCTCGTCCACCAGCCGCTGGAAGGTCGCGGCCAGATCGGGGTTCTTGAAATTCTCGTTGGGCTCCGGCGCTTTACCGTTCGGACACCAGACCGCGAAGGAGGAGGGCCATTCCGTCTCGAAATACTGGGCCAGCCCTTTGATCGTGTTCGCCACGCGCGGCAGAACGGGGTGCCCGTCGCGGGCATATCCGATCGCGGGTTCCATCACCTCGGCCAATGTCATCGTGCCGTGATCGCGCAGCATCAGCATCCAGCCGTCGAACGCGCCCGGAACGACCGTCGCCAGCAGGCCGGAACCGGGGATCAGGTCCAGCCCGAGTGATTTGTAATGGTCGATCGTCGCTGCGGCAGGGGCCACGCCTTGTGCACAAAGAACTTCGGTTTTGCCGGTTTTCACCGAATGAAAGATCGCGGGCATGTCACCGGCGGGGCCGTTCAGATGTGGCTCCACCACTTGCAGCGTCAACGCGGTGGCGACGGCGGCATCAAAGGCGTTGCCGCCCTTTTCCAGGATGCCGAAGCCCACGGCGGAGGCGATCCAGTGAGTCGAGGCGGTGACACCGAAGGTGCCACGGATTTCGGGGCGGGTTGTGAAAGACGGCATGGTCTTGTCCCTTCTTATTGTTCGCGTGGGTCGAGCGCGTCGCGCAGCCCGTCACCCAGAAGATTGAAGCCCAGCACGACCAGGAAGATCGCGATTCCCGGCCACATGGCCATCCAGGGGGCCTGGTTGAGGAAGTTCTTCGCCGTGTTCAGCATGGACCCCCAGCTTGGCGCGGGCGGCTGCTGGCCAAGGCCAAGGAAGGATAGCGATGCCTCGGCGATGATCGCGGTAGCAATGGTCAGCGTGGCTTGCACCAGCACGGGTGGAAACACGTTGGGCAGGATGTAGCGGCGCAGGATCTTGTGCGTGGGCAGGCCGATGGCGCGGGCACTGTCCACGTAATCCTCGGTCTTGACGGCGATAACCTGTCCGCGTGTCAGGCGGATGAAGATCGGCGTGGCGGACAGGCCGATGGCGATCATGGCGTTGGTCAGGCTCGGTCCCAGAAACGCGGCAAGTGCGATGGCGAGGATCAGGAAGGGCGCGGCCAGCAAAGCCTCGGTGCAGCGCGAAATCACCGCATCCGACCAGCCGCCGAAATATCCCGCGATGATGCCAAGGGGCACACCGACGAAGACGGCAATCAGCACCGACACGACACCGGCCAGAAGCGAGGCCTGTGCCCCCCAGATCAGGCGGGCCATCACGTCGCGGCCGATCTCGTCCGTGCCCATCGGATGCGCGGCGGTGGGTGCCTTGCGCACGGCGCCCCAATCCGTCGCGGCGGGGTCCGGGATGGGCAGGATCGGGGCCAGCAGCGCGATCAGCACGAAGAAGCTGACGAGGATGCCGCCGAGCATGGCGCTACGGTGGCTGCGGAATTTCTTCCAGACCCGGTTCTCGGGCTTGGCGGACAGGACCGGATCTGTGGCGGTTGCGTCGGCCATCACTGTTTCCTCAGGCGCGGGTTCAGAATGAAATAGGCGGCATCGGCCAGCAGGTTCATCACGATGAAGCCAACGCCCGTGCACAGCACGATCCCCTGCACCACGGCATAGTCACGGTTGAACACCGCATCGACGACCAGCTTGCCGAAACCGGGGATGGTGAAAATCTGCTCGGTCAGGACAGCGCCCGCGATCAACTCGCCGAACAGCAGGGCGCTGAGCGTGACGATGGGCGTCAGCGCGTTGCGCAGCGCGTGTTTCAGAATGACCACGCGTTCCTTGAGGCCCTTGGCGCGGGCGGTGCGGACATAGTCGGATTTCAGCACGCCAAGCATCGCGGACCGCGTGTGGCGCATCAGCGTCGCGGCCAGCGCAGTACCCAAAACGAAGGCGGGCATTAGCATGACCTTGATGGACAAAAGCGGGTCTTCGCCAAAGGGGACGTAGCCGGATGCGGGCAGCAATTGCCATTTCACCGACACCAGCAGGATCAGCATGATCCCCAGCCAGAAATTGGGAATGGACAATCCCGACAGCGCGACCACATTGGCGACATAGTCGATCGGCGTGCCTTTCTTGACCGCCGACAGGATGCCTGCGGGTATCCCGATCACCAACGCGAAGATCATTGCCATGATCGCAAGCTGGATCGTTACCGGCAGCTTCTGCGCGATCAGTTCCGTCACGGGCTGATTGGTCCGCAGCGAAATCCCCAGATCGCCTTGCAAGACGCCACCCATCCAGTTGACGTACTGCACGGGGATCGGATCGTTCAGGCGATATTTCTCGCGCAGGTATTCGATGACCTCGGGGTCACGTTCTTCGCCTGCCATGGCAAGCACCGGGTCGCCCGGCAGAAGTTTCTGCATCCCGAACACGAACACCGAGATCAGAAGGATCGTCGGGATCGCAATCAAGATGCGGCGCAGAATGAATGAAAGCATCGCTTGAACCTTGGGTGGATGGCCGCGCCGGTGATACGGCGCGGCCGGTCGATCATTCGGACTTGGTGACGCCTTCGAGGCGGATCATGCCGTCCGGATAGGGGGTGAAGCCCTCGATGGAGCTGTCCAGCGCCCAGATCCATGTCTGGTGGTACAGATAGACCAGCGGGCTTTCGTCGATCAGGATGTCGCGCGCGGCGTCATAGGCGGTCTTGCGTGCCGCCGTGTCGTTGCTTGCGCGCGCATCGTCCAGAAGCGCATCGACCTCTTCGCTGGAGAACTTGGAATCGTTGATGCCGCCATCCGTGGTCACGAACTGGTGGATGTTGCCATCGGGGTCCACGCGGCCCGACCAACCGATCTGGCTGGCAGTATAGTCGCCTGCGGACTGGTCGGCCAGCAGCGTCGCGAATTCCTTCGAGGTGATCGTCAGGTTGATGCCGGCTTCGGCGACCATGGCCTGCACGACCTGCATCAGTTGCATCGGAACCGTGGTGTTGGGCACCTGCACCTCGAGATCGATCCCGTCGGCATAGCCCGCCTCGGCCAGCAGCGCCTTGGCCTTTTCCAGATCACGTTCCGGCACCGGATGGCCGGCATCGTACCATGGGGAGTTCGGCGGGAAGGGCTGGTTGCCTGCGGCAAACGCGCCTTCGAACACGACCTGGTTCAACGCGTTGCGGTCAATGGCGTAGCTGAACGCCTGACGCAGGCGCTTGTCATTGCCCCACGGGTTGTCGCCTTTTTCGCCGTTGTTCACATTGAAGGTGACGCCCTGATAGCCGAGCGAAACCGCGCTGGACACGTTGATGCTGTCGTCGCCTTCCGCTTGCGCCAGATCGGTCGCGGCCAGGCGTTCCAGCATGTCGATGTCACCCGATTGCAGGTTCGCAAGGCGCACCGTGGTGTCGGGGATCGGCAGATAGGTGACGCTGTCGAAATGGATTTCGTCCGCGTTCCAGTAATCGGCATATTTGGTCAGCGTGATGCGGTCCTGTGCGATGCGGTCTTCGAACTGGAACGGGCCGGAGCAGACCGGGTTCAGACCGAAATCGGCACCTGCTTCTTCAGCGGCGGTGGGAGAGATCATCATGCCTGCGCGGTCTGCAAGCTGTGCGAGCAAAGTCGCATCAGCAGAGGCCAGGTCGAGACGGATTTCGTACTCGCCCAGCACTTCCGTGCCGGTGACCGAGGCCAGTTCCGATTTGCGGCGCGATTCTTCGAGGGTCTGCGAGCGTTCGATATTGGCGGCCACGGCTTCGGCGTTGAACGGCGTGCCATCATGGAAGGTGACGCCTTCGCGCAGCTTCATGGTCAGCTGGGTGCCATCGTCGGACCAGCTCCATTCGGTGGCGAGTTGCGGGATGATTTCCAGATCCGGCGTGATGTCGACCAGCTTGTCGCACAGCGCGGTGTATACGATGCGGCCAACGAAGGTGCGTGACTGGTCCGGGTCCAGCACATCGGCGTCCGATTGCAGCGCGATGCGCAGGTCTTGCGCCTGTGCGCCGAGGGCCGTTGCGCTCAGCAGCGCGGCCAGGAGGGTTGTTTCACGAAATTTCATATCGTTCCTCTTTGGTTGGACTTTCGGTTCAGGGAGCGGTGTTGACCGCCGCTTCTTCTTGTCGGGTTGCCGCGCGGTACAGATCGAACCGGCGTTGGACATTGGCCGAAGGTGCCGGCGCGGCCTGTCGCGTTTCATTCTGACGATCTGCCGCAATTTCCGCCCAGTAGTGGCACGCGACCTGTTGCCCGTCGGCTTGTTCAAGCTGCGGGGCGCGCGTTTCGCAATCGGACCGTGCGAAGGGGCAGCGTGTATGGAAACGGCAGCCGCTTGGCGGATTGGCGGGGCTGGGTGTCTCGCCCGTCAGTGGCATCCGATTGGCAGGCTTGGCATGCACGGGTTCCGGGATCGCGGACAGAAGCGCCATGGTGTAGGGGTGCTTGGGGCTGTCGAACACGACCTCTGCCGGGCCGGACTCGACGATCTGGCCCAGATACATGACGGCGACGCGGTCGCTCATATGCCGGATGACGGCCAGATCATGTGCGATGATCACCAGCGTCAGGCCAAGCTCGTCCTTCAGATCCTGCAACAGGTTGATGACCTGCGCCTGCACCGACACGTCCAGCGCGGATACGGGTTCGTCCCCGATGATGAGCTTCGGGCCGGAAGCCAGCGCACGCGCGATCCCGATCCGCTGGCGTTGACCGCCGGAAAATTCATGCGGATACCTGTTGGCATGTTCTGGCCGGAGCCCGACGAGGTTGAGCAACTCCGCCACCTTCTGCCGGCGCGCGGCGCTGTCCATGTCGGGCGCGTGGGTTTCCAGCGGTTCACCGATCAGCTTGCCAACGGTCATCCGGGGGTTGAGCGACGAAAACGGGTCCTGGAACACGAACTGCATGTCACGGCGCAGATCGGCCAGCGCCTTGCCGCTGGTGCCGGAAATATCCGTGCCGTCGAATTCCACCGCACCCGATGTCGGCGACAGCAGACGCATCAACAGCCGTGCCAGGGTGGACTTGCCGCAGCCGCTTTCCCCCACGATGGCAAAGGTTTCGCCGCGCTTCACATCGAGCGACACGCCATCCACGGCACGCACCGTGGCACCCTTTCGCAGGAACCCACCGCCCACATTGAAGTGGCGCACGAGATTGTCGGCTTTCAGGATGGTCTGCGTCATGCGCATTGCTCCAGCTTGTCTTCCAGCGGCGCGAAATGGCAGGCGACACCATGGCCTGCGGTCAGATCGGTCAGAGGCGGGCGGGTGTTGCACACCGGTTGTGCGAAGGGACAGCGCGAGGCGAACCGGCACCCGTCAGGCATGGTGGCGATGGTAGGTACCAGACCGGGCACGGTGGACAGCCGCTCGCGGGGGCCGGTCAGACGCGGCACCGAGCTCATCAAGCCGATGGTGTAGGGGTGCTGCGGATCTTCGAAAATGTCCTTGGCGGTGCCGAACTCGACGATATGGCCGGCATACATCACCGCGATTTTAGTGGCGATTTCTGCCACCACGCCCAGATCATGGGTGATCATGATGGTCGCCATGCCGGTTTCGCGCTGAAGATCCGCAATCAGGTCAAGGATTTGGGCCTGAATGGTTACATCCAGCGCCGTGGTCGGTTCATCCGCGATCAGAACGGCGGGGTCGTTGACCAATGCCATTGCGATCATAACCCGCTGGCGCATGCCGCCGGACAGTTGGTGCGGATATTCTTTCAGCCGCTGCTCAGCCGCAGGAATGCCCACCTTGCGCAGCATTTGCAGTGCCAGATCCAGCGCCTCGTCCTTGCTGCAGTTGCGGTGGCACTGCACGGCTTCGGCAATCTGGTCCCCGATCCGGAAGGCGGGGTTAAGCGATGTCATCGGTTCCTGGAAGATCATCGAGATCCGGTCGCCGCGCAACTCCGCCAGTCTGCCCGTATCATCCGCGCTGAAGGTGCTCCCTTCAAACGTGATCTGGCCGGATCGAATGTTGGTGACATCGGACGGCAACAGTCCCATCATCGACAGCGCCGTGACGCTTTTGCCGCAACCACTTTCGCCGACGATGCAGAGCGTTTCGTTGGGCGCGAGGTCGAAGCCGAAATCCTCGACGACGTTCTTTTCCATTCCCGCAAAGCGGAAGCTCAGATCCCTGACTGACAGAAGCGGCTCGGGCGTATTCATCGGCGGGTATTCTTTCGGGTCGGATGGCAAACCAATAGGCAAACCACTTTAACTTTGGTTCACCTTGAAGAACGAATCTTGCAGAATGTCAAAGGCTGATCGCGGATTTTGTAAGACTGGTCGTAAGGGCTGACTAATTTTTGGTCGTTTTGCAGAGTAGGGCCAGCTATTCGGGCGGGTCGGTGTTGCCGATGCTCTAGAAACAGAAAGAGATCAGCCTGATCATGCGCGACTGCATTTCGGGCACGGGCACCGCCGTGACGAAAGTTTCTCCGCTTGACGCCCTTATGCTCTACCATGTGCCCGGGCTTGGCTTCCAACTGGCCGACGGGACCTGGTTTGAAAACGAAGAGATTGAACCTGACGTGCTGATGCGTAACGGCTTGCTATAGATGGCCGAAAGGCGCGACGCACAACGGGAAGCATCGGGCGCGGAACCGATCGTCCGGTGCACGAGATCGGGGCTGGTGCCGTCGTGCCGGGCGGATTATCAACCAGTTCCAACGAAGCGTTCTACAGGGGTCGCCATTCATGCCGCATGTCAGAGTCGAGTTTTCCAAGGGTCTCGAAGACAGCCACGATATGCAAGCGCTATGCGAGCGCTTGTTCGATGCGCTTGCCGGCCAAGACGATTTCGACGCGCCCGCCATCAAGGTGCGTGCGACGGCTGCGGAGTTCTTCCACATCGGCACGGAACCGCAAACCTTCGCCCATGCTACGCTGATGCTGATGGGTGGGCGCGACGAGGACACGCGCAAGCGGCTCAACCAGGTTATTCTGGACGTTCTGGCCGAACAGCTTCCCGATGTCGGAAGCCTGACCGTGCAGGATCTCGAAATGACACGCACGACCTATGCGCGGCGCCTGCTTTAGACCGACACTGACCGGAGCCTGCCTGTGACCACCTTGTTCATCGACGCCGACGCCTGCCCTGTGAAGGCCGAGGCCGAGCGCGTCGCCACCCGGCTGAAGGTTCCGATGGTGCTGGTCTGCAATGGTGGGCTGAGGCCGTCACCCAACCCACTGGTGTTCCTGAAGATCGTGGATGAAGGCCCGGACATGGCCGATCGTTGGATCGCGGACAATTGCACGACGGGCGATGTGGTGGTGACGTCCGATCTGCCGCTGGCCGACAAATGCCTGAAGGCCGGTGCGAAGGTTTTACAGCACAATGGCGAGGTTCTGAGCATTGCCAATATCGGTCCGCGCCTCGCCACGCGCGACCTGATGAGCGACATTCGCGCGGCGGACCCGTTTCATCAGGGTGGCGGACGCGCGTTCGGCAAGGCCGACAGGGCGCGGTTTCTGCAAGCTCTGGATCAGGCGCTAACGTTCAGGAACTGACGAGCGGTTGTCAGCTTCACGCTGCGCCGCCGGCGGCGGAAACAAGAACGGATTTCAGGATGCTGTCCACGATGCGTTCGCGTAGCGAGATTTGCTGGCTGTCTTCGAACAGGTCGGCGCCGAAGATGATCTCGAATGTCGCGCGGTTTGAGACGTTGAAGAAGCTGACCGCGCTGATTTGCCAATGGACCTGGAGCGCAGACACGTCCTTGCGGAACAATCCGGCCTCCACGCCCGCCGAGCAGATTCGTTCCAGTGTCCGGATCGCGGAGGTGTTGGCCAGTTGCAGGCTCTCCATGCCCTCCATGTGGCGCCCTTCATGGATGTTCTCGATCATCACCAGGCGGATGAATTCGGGATTCGCACGATGGTGGTCGAAGGTGAATTCGATCAATCGTCGCAGCGCCTGATCGGGCGGAAGATCGCCTAGATCAAGCTCCGCCTCGCCCTGTCGGACCTCGCGGTAGGCTTCTTCGAGCACTGCGCGGTAGAGCGATTCCTTATCCCCGAAATAGTAGAAGATCATGCGCTTGGAGGTCTGGGTCCGTTCCACGATGTTTTGCACGCGCGCTCCAGACAGGCCGTGGCGGGCAAATTCGGTGCGGGCGGCTCCCAGGATGTCGGCACGCACCGCTTCGGGATCCTGTTTCCATCCCCTTGGCGGTTTGCCCCGCTTTTCTGATTTGTTCATCCGCTCCTCCGTTACGCGGGATCAGTTTACACAATTAACCCGGCGGTTCAATTCTGTTGACCGAATTAACCGTATGGTTCATTGTAGACTCGAATCGAGAAGCCATATGCTTTGGGAGGAGCCGCGTGATCACAGCCACTGCCGTTAGGGCGCATGAATCCGATACCGTTCTGATGGGGCTGGTCGGGCGCGGTATTTCGCAATCGCGCACGCCCGCCATGCATATGGCGGAAGCGGCGGCCCAAGGTGTTTGCGGTGTCTACAAGCTTCTGGATATGGATGCGCCTGAACGTTGCGACTTGTCGCTGGCCCAGATGTTGCGGATGGCGGAGGCGACTGGGTTCAGCGGGCTGAACGTAACCTATCCCTACAAGATCGAGATCATTCCGCTGCTGGATGAGCTGTCGGCGAATGCAAAGGCTGTCGGCGCAGTGAATACGGTTGTGCTGAAGGACGGCAAGCGCGTCGGCCATAACACCGATCTTTGGGGATTCGCTGAAAGTTTCAAACGCGGGCTGGACGGTGCGGCGGTGCGGGATGTGCTGCTGCTGGGTGCGGGCGGTGCAGGTGTCGCCGTGGCGCATGCGCTGGCTGATTGCGGTGTGGTTAGGCTGTCTGTGTTCGATATCGACCCTGATCGCGCCGCGCGTCTTTGCGACCAGCTTGGCGCGAACCGTCCGCAGATGGTCTTGAACCCGGTCACAGACATCGAGGCGCTGGTTGCCAAACACAGGCCCGACGGTGTGGTCAACGCCACGCCGATGGGGATGGCGAAGCTGCCGGGATCGGCCTTTCCAACCGGCCTTCTGGATGCGCGGATGTGGGTCGCGGATATCGTCTATTTCCCGTTGGAAACGGAGCTGCTGCGCGCCGCGCGCGAAGTGGGCTGTCGCGTTCTGCCCGGATCCGGCATGGCCGTGTTTCAGGCTGTGCGCGCGTTCGAACTGTTCACGGGCCGCGCGGCCAAGCCAGGGCGGATGAAGGCGACTTTCGATTCTTTCGACGTGGAAGCGAAGGCTTTCACTTGATGACTAACGCAATAAGGGAGGTTACCAATGCGTAGTGAATTCAAGACTTTGGCTCTGACGGCCGCGTTCGGCCTGGGGTTGTCGGCAGTGGCCGAGGCCCAGACTATCCGGGTGGCACATGTCGATCCCGATGACTGGCAGGGGTCGAAGAAGGGCGCCGCCGCGCAGATATTCAAGAACATCGTCGAAGGCGAATCCGACATGACGGTGGAAGTCTTCCCTGCCGGCGCGCTCGGAAATGAAGACGAGCTGGTCGCGCAGGCGCAGGAAGGTCTGACGCAGGTGGTCCTGGTGTCCGGCGCGATGTCGAAAGTTTGCCCGGCGGCGTCGGTTCTGGACATTCCTTACATGTTCTCCTCTGCCACGGTCGCTTGGGACGTGCTGGACGGTGAATTCGGCGATGCGCTGGCCGACCACTGCCTTGACCAGACCGGCCTGCGCACGCTGGCCTATGGCGAGACGGGCTTCCGCAACTTCACCAACAACACGCGCGAAATCCGCAGCCCCGCCGATATGGAAGGCCTCAAGTTCCGTGTGCAGCCCATCCCGCTTTATGTCGAGATGGTCGAAGGTCTGGGCGGCGAACCCACCCCGATTGCATGGACGGAACTGCCCAATGCCCTGTCCACGGGCGTTGTCGACGGGCAGGAAAACCCGGTTGGCGTGATCTACAACAATGGCCTGCACAAGCTGCAGAAATACATGACGCTGGACGGTCATGTGTATGCGGCCGACTTCATCGTCGTTTCGGACGAATTCTTCCAGTCGCTCGAACCCGCGCAGCAGGAAATCGTGGCCAAGGCCGCGCGTGTTGCCGGCACGATGGGCCGCGCGATCCAGCAGTGGAACACCGCCGAGGGCGTGAAGAAGGTGCAGGACGAAGGCATGCAGGTCTATTCGCCGACCGCCGAAGAGCTGCAGGCATTTGCCGATAATGCACAACCCGCGGTGGTGGAATACCTGCGCGGCGAACTTGGCGATGACGCTGAATGGATCGACCGTCTGAATGACGCCGTCGCGCAATCCACAAACTGATAGCAAGCTGACAGGCCGGACCGGAAATCCCGGTCCGGTTTGAACCGGAGGACCCGTCTTGGATCGTCTAAGCCGCATCTATCGCCAGTGCCTGGGATTCGGGGCCGGGCTGTCGATGGCTCTTGTTTTTACCATCATCTTCCTGAACTCGACCCGCCGTTATCTGGTTGGCCAATCGGTGCCCTGGGGAGAGGAGCTGCCCATCTATCTGACGATCTATGGCGTGATGCTGGCGCTCGCGCTCGGCTATCTGAACGATCAGCACATCCGATTTTCGATCTTCGTCGATCTGCTGTCCGAACGTGTGCGGCAGCGGCTTTACGCAGCAGTCGATGTCCTGACAATCGTGTCGGGGCTGACGCTGGCCTATGCAGGGCATGTCTTTGCACTGCGCCGGGGTGGGCTGGATTCGTCCGGCCTGAAATCTACCGCCGACCGGCTGGCCAACGCCACGGGGATCACCGCGCTGGAATGGGTCGGCAAGCTTGGCACATGGCAATACGCCATCGCCATAGGCGGTGCGCTTCTGGCGGTCGCGGCGCTGTTCAAACTGATCGAGCGGATCAAGACGATGGGGGCCAACTGATATGGTCTATGCAATCCTGATACTGGGCCTGGTCGCGGGTGTCCCCATCGCCATCGCGATCATCGCGACGCTTCTGAGCTTCATGGCGATGGGCGAGGCACCCTATGCGCTGCGCATCGTCGCGGCGGAGATGTTCAAGGGGCTGAACTCCTTCCCGCTGCTGGCCATTCCGCTGTTTGTTCTGGCGGGCGAGGTGATGAACGAAAGCGGCATCACGGGCCGCATCATCGCCTTCGCGAATGTGCTGGTGGGCCGTCTGCGTGCCGGGCTGGCGCTGGTGAATATCTGGGCGTCGGTGATCTTTGCGGGGCTGTCGGGATCGGCGGTTGCGGATACCTCGGCCATCGGTCGCGTGTTCATCCCCGAGATGGAAAAGCACGGCTATGACCGCAGCTTCGCGGCGGCGCTGACGGCGGCGTCTTCGGTCATCGGGCCGATCATCCCGCCATCCATCCCCGTCATCATCTATGCGTTGATCGTGTCCGGCGTGTCGGTGCCCGCACTGTTCATGGGCGGTGTCGTCCCCGGCCTCCTTCTGGCGGTGTTCCTGTCGGTCTATGTCATGCTGACGGTCAAGATCAAACCGGGGTACGAGGCCAGCGATCTGGTGACCAAACCCGCGCGACAGGCCGTGTTCGAAGGCATCCTGCCGCTGTTGATGCCAGTCTTCGTCGTGGGCTCGATCCTCGCGGGCGTCGTCACGCCGACCGAGGCCGCGAGCTTTGCCGTGGCCTATGCGCTGGTGCTCGGCGTTCTGGTCTATCGTAACATCAAGCTGTCCTCGCTGCCGCGTATCTTCCGCGATGCAATGCTGGACAGCGCAGTCATCCTGATCATCATCGCGGCGGTGGCGGCGGCGAACTGGTTGCTGACCTATAACCGCGTGCCCAACATGCTGACCGACTGGGTTCTGACCAATGTGGACAGTCGGACGACCTTCCTGATCGCGGTGATCTTGCTGTTCCTGTTTGTCGGGCTGTTTCTGGAAGGCATCGCCGCCATGCTGGTGCTGGTGCCGATCCTGCATCCCATCGCGGTGGGGATGGGTGTCGACCCGGTGCATTTCGGTATCCTCGTGATCTTCAACCTGATGATCGGTCTGATTACGCCGCCCTTGGGGCTGTGCCTGTTCGTCGCCGAAGGGGTGGCGGGGGTTGGTATGGCGCGCCTGACCCGGTCGATCCTGCCCTTCTTCTTCGTTGAGGTTCTGGTGCTGATCATCCTGACCTTCGTGCCGGAAACGGTGACATGGCTGCCGCGCACCTTGGGCTACTGACGGAGTGAACTTATGAAAACTTCCATCGCCACGGTATCCATTTCCGGCGCCTTGCCCGAAAAGCTGACGGCCATCGCCGAGGCCGGGTATGACGGCATCGAGATTTTCGAGCAGGATTTCATCGCGCATGACGGCGGCCCGCGCGACGTGGGCCGGATGATCCGCGACCATGGCCTCGACATCACCCTGTTCCAGCCGTTTCGGGATTTCGAGTGCCTGCCGCAACCGCTGCGTGCCAAGGCGTTTGAGCGCGCCGAACGCAAGTTCGACGTCATGCAAGAACTGGGCACCGACCTGATCTTGATCTGCTCGTCGGTGCATCCGCGCAGCCTCGGTGGGATCGACCGCGCCGCCGATGATCTGGCGGAGCTGGGAGAGATTGCCAAGTCGCGTGGCCTGCGGATCGGGTTCGAGGCATTGGCCTGGGGCCGTCATGTGAACGATCACCGAGATGCGTGGGAAATCGTGCGCCGGGCGGATCACTCGAATGTCGGGCTGATCCTCGACAGCTTCCATTCGCTGGGCCGCAAGATCGACCCGGAATCGATCCGCGCCATTCCCGGGGACAAGGTGTTCTTCGTCCAGCTTGCCGATGCGCCGCTGATCGAGATGGATCTGCTGTACTGGTCGCGTCACTTCCGGAACATGCCGGGCGAGGGCGATCTGGATGTGCAGGCCTTCATGCGGGCGGTCATGGCGACGGGCTATGCGGGTCCGATCAGCCTTGAAATTTTCAACGACCAGTTTCGCGGCGGTAATGCGGGGATGATCGCCAAGGATGGGTACCGGTCGCTGATCTCCTTGATGGACGATGTGCGCCGGGCGGAGCCGGAAACCACGCAAGCCCTTCCGGTGCTGCCACCGCGCGTGGGCATTGAAGGTGTGGCCTTTGTCGAGTTCGCCGCACGCGGTGACGATGCCGACCAACTGGCCAGCCAGCTTCAATGCTTGGGCTTCAATCGCGCGGGACGTCACCGCAACAAGGATATCGACCTGTGGCAACAGCATGACATTCGCATCGTGGTAAACCGCCAGTCCGAGGGCCACGCCGCGCATACCTGGAACGCGCGCGGCACGACGGTGTGCGATATCGGGCTGAATGTCGGCTCCGCCAGCGAAACGGTCGCGCGCGCCACGGGGCTGGGGTCCAGCCCCTTCTTCCAACCTATCGGGCCGGGCGAGATGGAAATCCCTGCCATTCGCGGCCTTGGCGGTTCCGTGCTGCATTTCATCGACGCGGAAACCGGGCTGGACCAGGTCTGGGATGTGGAATTCGAGACGGTGACGCAGGACACGGACGGTGCGGGTCTGACGCGAGTGGATCACCTGGCTCAGACGATGAGCTACGAGGACATGCTAAGCTGGACGCTGTTCTACACCTCGCTGTTCGACATGCAGAAATCGCCGATGGTCGATGTGATCGACCCTGACGGGCTGGTGCGCAGTCAGGTGGTTGAAGCGCCGGATGGGGCGCTGCGGGTGACGCTGAACGGCGCCGAGACACATCGCACGTTGGCTGGCAGCTTTCTGACCGACAGTTTCGGCGCGTCGGTCCAGCACATTGCGCTGGCCACGCAGGACATATTCGCCACCGCGAAGGTCTTGGCAGAACGCGGGTTCGAGTCGCTGCCCATGCCCGCGAACTACTACGACGATCTGGCCGCGCGGTTCGAATTGCCTGACGGGCTGCTCGATCAGTTGCGGCAGGGAAATATCCTGTATGACATCGAGAATGGCGAGACTTTCTTTCAACTCTACTCCCGTCGGCTGACGGGAGGCGTGTTCTTCGAAATCGTGCAGCGTGCCCCCGGCTATCGCGGGTTCGGTGCGGCGAACGCGCCGTTTCGTATCGCTGCGCAAAAGCGGTTGGGGCGACCCAAGGGTATGCCGCAAGCCTGACGCGCGGGATTATCCCCGCAGCGTCGCGCCGCCATCGACATACAGATCCGACATGGTGATGTGGCTGGCGCGGTCAGAGGCCAGAAACAGCACCGCGTCGGCGATTTCTTCCGGCGTGGCGATCTTGCCCAGCGGGATGCCGGACTTGAAGGTCTCGAGCGACCCGCGAATAACGGCTGCCCCGCCATGTTCATCCGGCCACATGCCCGTCTGCATCGGCGTCATGGTCGATCCGGGCGCGACGATGTTGCAGCGTATGCCGTGTGGGGCGAGCTCCAGCCCCAGACAGCGGGTGAACATCGTCGTTGCGGCCTTGGACGCGGCATAGGCCGCCATGGCGTGACGCGGGATGCCCGCCGCGTTGGAACTGACCACAACGATCGCGCCCTTGCCGCGTGGCTGCATGACGCGGGCCAGGGCCCGGCACAGATGGAACACGCCATCGGTGTTGACGGCGAAGACCCGCCGCCATTCCGCGTCGCTGGTGTCCTGAACGCGTGTCGTGGACAAAACGCCCGCGACGCTGAGTCCGATGTCGATGGGGCCGTCCTCGGCCACGATCCGTGTCACCAGACGGTCAACCGCCGCGCTGTCGGTGACGTCCATGGCCTCGCGTCGGATCGCGTCGGGCAATTCGGTGGGACGGTCCCTGTCGGTGGCGATGACATGCGCGCCCTCGGTATGGAAGGCGCTGGCGACAGCGTGGCCGATCCCGCCTCCCGCGCCGGTCAGAAGCACACGCTTTCCATGCAAACCGAATGTCATAGCAACGTCTCCGCATCCCGGGCCATCAGGGGGACGCCACAGACCTGCGCGACATAGGACAGCGCCATGTCATGCTTGTCGCGGGAGAAATCGGCCAGCGCGTCGGCGATGAAGAACGGCTCAAAGTCGCGCATGAAGGCGTCGGCGGCGGTCAGCAGGCAGCCAATATGCGCATAGATCCCGCAGATGATGATCTGGTCACGGCCACGGGCATGCATCATCGGCTCCAGGTTGCTGCGCTGAAACGCGCTGTAGCGGTGTTTGACCAGCTGGAAATCCTGCGGCTGGGGCGCCAGATCATCGATGATCGGCTGATGCGCGACCTCGTCTGACATGCCCGGCCCCCACAGATCGGCCTGCAGCCCGCGATCGCAGGGGATCTGATTGGTCTCTTGCGCGGTGTAGAAGACCGGCACGCCAGTCGCGCGGGCTTTGGCGGCGAGGCCCGCGATATTTTCAACAACCGGCGCGAGCGGTGATTGCGATGTCTCGAACGGGGCGCAGAAATACTTCTGCATGTCGTGGATCAACAGAACCGCGCGAGACGAATCCAGCGTGAAGGACGCCCGCGATTTGGGCAGTTCATCGCGGCGCGGCAGAGGGTAGGGCGCGATTGTCGGCAGGCGGCGGGATTGGGTCATCAGATGTCCTTGTGGACGGTGATCTCGCAGCCGAGCGCCGCCAGCAATGCACCGAATTTGGCGCGCGTCTCGACCAGTTCGGATTGCGGGTCGGATTGGGCGACGATGCCTGCACCGGCATAAAGCCGGGCGTCGCGACCAGACACTTCAGCGCAACGGATGGACACATGCCATGCCCCGTCGCCGCGCCCGTCGCACCAGCCAACACAGCCCGCGTAATAGTCACGCCGGACAGGCTCGGACCGGCGGATCACATCCATTGCGGCCGCTCGCGGCACACCGCACACTGCAGGGGTCGGGTGCAGAAGTTGAGCCAGTTCCAGGGATGAAGGGCCATCAGCCTTCAGCACGCCTGCGATCCGTGTCCCCAGATGCCACATGGTCCGGGTGGAGGTCGTCGCCGTTCCATCCGGTGCTCGCAGGTCGGTACAATGCGGGGCGAGCGTGTCCATGATGTGTTCGACCACGAAGCGATGCTCGTGCAGATCCTTGACCGAGGCTTGCAGGGATTTCTCTGCCGTCCGGTCGGCTTGGGCGTCCGCCTGCCGCGGCAGTGACCCGGCCAGCGGAAAGGACCGGATCGTGCGGCCTGATGTCTCGACAAGCAATTCAGGCGTCGCTCCGACCAGCCATGTCTGTGCCGAAAGCTGCACCAGAAACGCCGTCGCGTTTTCGTCCGCCGCCAACCGGGTCAGCAGGGCGGGCAAGTCGATGTTGCGGTCGGCGCGGGCCAGCAATGTTCGTGCCAGCACCACCTTCTGCAGATTGGATGCCTGCATTTGCCCGACCGCTTGTTGAACCGCGCGGATATAATCCGTGCCTTCCGGTTCGGTTCGAAGAATCCAGCGATAGTCGGGCAGCATAGGCGAAGTGATGTCCGGTTTTTCCTGCACCATGCCGCGCCAAAGGCGGGCAGGGTGGGAGTCCTCGAAGGGGAGGGCACCGGCGATGATTTCGCCCGTTTTCAAGCCATTGACCGTGGCAAGATCCACAGGCTGCGTATCCGTGCTCACGAGACGGCGGCCTTTCACCCGGAACTCGAACGGGGGCGGCGCGGCCGCGCCTGCACGCCGCTGCGCGAAATCCTGATCATGATGGGTCATTGCCAGCCTCTCGGTCCATTCCAGCCGAATTGGAGTGAATGGCTGGCGCGCACCGGGACCGCTGGCTCGTCGCCTTCCTATGACCAGAAAGTGATGACTGCAAGTCGGGATCTTGCCAAGACCGATGCTTGTCTCGGTCCGGTTCAAGACTGCAAAGCCCACAAGAGAAAATTGGGTTCGCGGATCGAACGAATCTCGACAGGACCAAGTGCCGATATCGACATAGGCACCGCGTCTAACCGGTCAAGCCGGGCTATCGACTGCCTGGTACCCTTGAGCGATCCCGTGAAGACAGGGTCAACTGGACGGGGGCCGAGTAGCGGCGGGTTTGAGCGCGCCTTTCTGAGTATTGCCGACAGTGGCCGATTTCCTTGCGACGAAAGGATGTCATGAGCAGGATCTGGCGTGGCAGCAGGGGTCACAATTGTTTCTTGCAAGATTGGACCTTACGCGAACCCCGCAGAAATCGTATTTTGGTGGTTCACAGGTTCCCCCGTTTCTCCTATCTGCCGGTGCTACAAGTATTTCTCGCCGGGTGAGCATCTGTATCATTGATGCTGTGTTAAACCTTGGCCGAGTTCGATTGGTTGCTGAGGAAGTACGTATCGTGAATCCGGTTAAGACTGCACTGACATTCATATCAGGGTCTTGGTGCAATTTCGTGTTGAGGTTTGTCCGTAACGTTCTGGTGGCGCGTCTGCTGTCAGTCGCGGATTTCGGGATCGCCTCGACGCTGATGGTGGCAATCAGCCTGTTGCAGCTTTTTACCAACTTCAACTTTGGCAAGCTGCTTGTGCAGCATGAGGCAGGTGACGATCCGGAATTTCTTGCTGCCATCAAGATGCTGAACCTGCTTCGCAGCCTGCTGATCGCTGCGCTGCTGTTTCTGGCCGCTGGACCCATCGCGACGCTGATGGGTCTTTCCGAATACAGTTGGGCCTATCGGTGCATGGCGCTTGTTCCGCTTATCCAGGGGCTCACGCATCCCGAACCTGTCCAGCTTCAACGGAAGATGAATTTCGGCCTGCAGTTGAAGATCCAGATGGCGTCCCTGGTGCTGTCGCTGGCGACACTTTGGCCGCTATATCTGTGGCTGGGCGATTTCAGGGTCATGATCGGCGTCTATGTTGTTGAAACGCTAGCCTATGTCGTGATCAGCCATATGGTGGCGACTACCCCCTACCGAGTACGTTGGAACCCCGAAATCGCTCGGTTGGGCTTCCGGTTCGGTTGGCCACTCTTTTTTGCGGGGATCATCACCTTCGTCGTGTTGCAGGGTGATCGCCTGATCGTCGCGAATTTCTACGGTGCGTATGAGCTTGGCCTGCTGAGTGCATCGCTGTCGCTCACGATGGTTCCAATGCAACAGCTGGGCCGGATGGCGGGGACATTTTTTCTGCCGTCGCTGTCGAAGCTTCAGAATAGTCCGGCGAGCTTCGACAAGCATGCAAATTTTCTGTTGCAGATGGGCTTGTGCTGCAGTGCGATTGCCATGCTCGGGTTTTGCCTGCTTGGTCCCGCCGTCCTGACATTGGTCTTTGGCGAGAAGTTCGCCGAGGCGGGGCCTTATGTTGCCCTTCTCGGCATTGCCTTTTCCTTGCAATTTGTTCGCGAAACAACCGTGACGATCGCGATGTCTCGTGCCAACACCATCAACATGCTGCTTTCGAACATCGTGCGCGTGCTGTTCGTTCCGGTTGCCATCGCGCTTGCGATGTCCGGTTATGGGATTGTCGAAGTTCTAATCGTTGGTGCGATCGGACAGATGGCCAGTGTTGCCGCATCGGTCGCATTGCTCTACCGACGCAGCGGACTCGGGCAGATCGGGGAAATGTCGGCACCATATCTGTGTGCGATTGTGGCGATCATTTGCCTGCTTGTCGCCACATGGCAGGAGCCCAAGGGGTACGTTGGCGTTTCGGTGGCTAGCACGATAGCCGTGTTCGCGACATTGGCTTTGCTGGCCTGCAGCCGGAACTTCTGGGGCAATCTGAAAAGCAGCTTGAAAAGACGTGGTGCCGGTTCATAATATGCCGCCGTTCCGAGGTAAACAGGATCCGGGTCCCTCTTTGTATGAGCGCGCGGTATGATCATATTGTATGCCCATGAAAGTTCTGGCTAATATGGCACTCGTCGTCGGTGCCCCTTCCCCGGCGAGACATAGCACGTATAAAGCAAATCATTCTCAGCGCCGTATTCAGTATCTCGGAGTATGTCATGCCGATTTTCAAAGCTGGTGATCGCCTTGTCTATTATGCTCATATTCCCAAATGCGGGGGTACGGCAGTGGCATGGTATCTGTCGGAGCGCTTCGGAAAGATCGCTTTTTCGGACAGTATGCACACCCGGCATGACCCGGTCACGTCGTGGTCGAAGTCATCACCGCAGCATATTGACAATCGCAGCCTGTCGCGGCTGTTTCCACGCGATTTCTTCGACGCGACCTTTACGATCGTTCGCCATCCCGTCGCGCGGCTCGTGAGCGCTTATCATTTTCAGCTCGAGGTCGAGAGCAGCATTTCAGGCAATATCGGTGGCTTCTCGGATTGGTTGGCGGAACTGCCAGACATGATGGCGGAAAACCCATTCATCTATGACAACCATGTTCGTCCGATGAACGATCTGGTTCCGAATGACGCCAGGATATTTCACATGGAACACGGGCTCGACGGGCTTGTCGCGTGGTTCGATGAATTGACGGGTGAGGAAGCTGCGCCACGTGCTGTGCCGCGTTTCAACGAGCGCGGCGGTTACGTGAAAGTGAAAACCGAGCAGGTTCTCCCGAGTGATCTGGATCTGGAACGTATTTCTCGGCTATATGCGGCAGATTTTGAACGGTTCGGCTACCAGGTCGATCAGAAATTCCCGCAGACTGCCGCGCCGCAACTCTCGGCGCGGCAAATCCGGGAGCGCGATACAGCACTGAAAGCTCACAATGATCCGTTGCGACAGGTTTCTCGCAAGATTCGATCCAAGCTGGGTTTGTGATCGCCGCGGCATGGGTTTGACGACCGCACACTCAAGCGTGGTACCTCCAACTCTGGCAGGTCAACGAGAGCGACTGACACGTTGTCCGTCGCCAGGTGTCGAGCGGTTCGCCGATTTCCCGCGCTCTCCGGCGAACCGCGTATAGCGAGAACGCGGTCGATCCGGCGTCTGGTCAGCGGTTCGGGTTTCATCGGGTTCAGAGGTAAGGAATAGAAACTGACCGGCACCGAGAAGCAGGAAGATGACCGAGTGCAACTGGTTCCAGATCGTGACCGTTGACAGGCTGAGCAACAGGCTGACCAGAAGAATGGTCCAACCCACCCTCGCATTATAAAGATCGGAGCCTTTTTGTAGCAGCCCACGACCTGCTCTGATCATGGAATACAGGAACGCGGCCATCACGGAGATGAAACCCGGATATCCGTAAGATACCGCCTGGGCGAGCCAGAAATTGTCCAGTGTGCTGGGCATCCAGTTCGGCATGCCCGGAATTCTGTGGAAGCCCCATCCGAAGATTGGTGTCCGTGCCACCTGTGCCGAACCGATATCGAACAGGAGTTTCCGAAACGTCGCGGTGCCGGGATTGAAAGCCAGCCGGGACGCGAGGGCGTATAGCCCGAAGCGGTCGGACGCGACCTCGATCACGGCATACATACCCGCTGTCATCCACAGCAGAAGCTTCCACTGACCAGCGTATTTGTGCGTTATGATCATGTACCCTATCAGCATCACCTGGAAAATTGCGGTCAGGAAAGGTCCGCTGGAAACGGACATGAAACAGGTGGCAATGATGAGAAGGGTTGCCACTGTGCGTCTGAAGGGATTCAGCTGGTTTCGCAGCCCTACAAAGTAAATCGCGACAGGACCGGATGCGAACAGCCCGAAATGAATCGGATGGACAAAGGCCACCTGTGCCCGGTCAAGACCGAGACGACAGCAATAATTCACATCACGAATGGTATTAATCCCGGACAGGTCGAGCGCATTTATCCAGTTTGCGAGTACGATTTGCGTCGTGAGGGACTCCGTCAACGCCAGCGGAAACATCAAAATGACAACCGTGGCATAGAATTTTGCGAAGAACTGGAAGTCACTGACGTTGCGAATGGTTGCCCGCGCCGTGAGATATCCGCCGAGCACCGCCAGTGCCGTAGATGCCGAGAACGTGACTGCTTGGCTTGGGTGGTGAATTGCGATCGTGATCATCATCCACAAGACGTGGAACGCGATCGCAAAATCGGTGAAGATCAGCCGCCCATATGCACCCCGGAGCGTCTGAACAACGAGATACGGTACGGTGAACAGGAACAGAAGCCTTGACGGAAGCATATAAAGGCTGCCGATCTCAAAGCTGATCGGTGTAATGAGTGCCAGAACCGTTATCACGAGAAGCGCCCGCGAACCCGAGGCCTCGGAGGCCGACGAGCGTGTACGCGACGGCCTGACGGTGTCACGCGTGGGATGAGCCGAACGAGTAGTGTGCGCGACGGCCATACTGGGCACTTACCTCTGATTCCACTGGCAACAAAGAGTGCCACTTAAACTGGCAGCGACTTTAGTCCGCAAGACTGGCTGCGTCCACAAGCGACGAAAAGGTCGGATACGCCGATCCTGGCCCTAGCGGTTCACAGTTGCCGTATCTTCCGAAATGCCAGACGCCGTGTAGCCGAGCAAAATCGCAAGGATGTCTTGAGCCTTCGACGTATTGACGTCACTATTGGCGCAGTGTGAATGGGCGCCTGATTGCCAAAGATTCAGGTTGGCCGTGTTTTGATAAAGCGAGTGCTTGTTTACCGATGCCAGATATTTCGATCATAGTCCCCGTTCTGAATGAGGAAAAGTCGATTGGATTGTTTCTCGATACGGTTCACCCCATTCTTGGCGATATGGCGTTTGATTACGAGATCATCTTTGTGGATGACGGGAGCACGGATGCTACATCCGCGGTGATTCACGCCGCGCACGAGAGCGATCCGAGCGTCAAACTGGTTCGCCTGAGCCGCAATTTCGGGAAGGAAGCTGCCCTGACCGCAGGGCTCGACTTCAGTTCCGGTGAGGCGGTGATCCCTATGGATGTCGATCTGCAAGATCCCCCGGAACTGATCGTCGAATTCGTGCGCCTGTGGCGCGACGGTTTCGACGTGGTATTCGGGCAGCGTGTGGCCCGTCACAGCGATACCGGCTCCAAACGTATATCTGCCGGATTGTTTTATCGTCTGTTCAACCATGTGGCTGCGCATCCGATTGATGAAAATGCCGGGGATTACCGGCTGATGAGCCGCAAGGTCGTGAACGACATTCTCAAGCTCCGCGAACGCAACCGTTTCATGAAAGGGCTGTTTTCGTGGGTTGGCTACAAATCCGCCGCTGTGCCTTATGAACGCCCGGCCCGCGCGGCAGGAGAAACCAAGTTCAGCTATTGGAAGCTGTGGAATTTCGCGCTGGACGGGATCACCAGTTTTTCGACCGTGCCGCTCAGAATATGGACCTATATCGGTGGTGCGGTGGCGTTGGGGGCGATGTTCTACACGGCAATCATTCTGGCGCGGACGCTGATTTTTGGACGTGACGTACCCGGTTACGCCTCGCTCATGGTGGTCATTCTTACCCTTGGGGCGGTGCAGTTGATTTCGCTGGGGATCATCGGCGAGTATCTCGGGCGATTGTATGTCGAGGTCAAGCAGCGTCCTATCTATCTGGTCGGGGCCACAACGGGCCTGGAACCGGAGAACGCGCAGGAACAGCACGTCGCGTCACAGATGAATACCGCCGAGACCGTGTCGTTGAAAAATGTCGTGGCCGGGCGGAGTTGACGAACCGATGGCGTTTCTGAACCACCGCGTCTGGGGCGCAGAGGCCCTGCGCTTTGGCGTCATCGGGGTCTCGGCGACTGCGACACATTTCCTTGTGCTTACGGCCGCTGTAGAACTACTTGGAATTGCTGCGGCAATCGCCAACGGGTTGGCTTTTCTGGTGGCGGTGATGGTGACGTATTTCGGCCAATCATACTGGGTTTTCCGTAACCCGTCACATAATCTGGCACGTTTGCAAAAATTTATATCCACCGCGGTTGGCGGGATGCTGGCCAATGTCGGTATCATGGCGGTTACGGTCAATATTCTTGATTTACCTTATCAACTGGGCTTTGTCGTTGCGCTGCTCGTTGTACCGATCGCGACCTTCGTGATCAGCAAATTCTGGGTTTTCGCGGGCGAGCCGCCGAAATGAGTGCCGGGGCATTCTCTTCGACGGGCCGGGCCGGGCGTACAGGAGCCTTGATGGAACGACTGCCGATCTTTGTTGGTGTCCTGTGTCTCGTCCCGTTTCTTGTCACACCGGTCCTGCCCTTCACTGATTTCTACGCTCATGTTGCCCGCTATTTCGTGTTGGCGCATATCGGTAGCGACCCGGCGCTGGCCGAAAACTACACCGCAGCCTGGCAGCTTCTGCCAAATCTGGGGATGGACATTCTGGGTACCGGGTTGATCGCACTTTTACCGCCGCTGATTGCTGCGAAGCTGATCGCGGTGATGACGGTTATCGTGCCGTTCGCAGGTATTCTGGTGCTTGCGCGCGTCGTTCACGGGACGATACCGTCCATCTGTGTTTTCCTCGCTGGCATCGCGGTGTTCAGTCATATCCTGATCTGGGGCTTTGCCAATTTTTTGCTGGGTGCGGGCCTGGCCATGGTTGGTCTGGCGATCTGGATCGCCCTTGCCAATACGCCGCGCAGGCAATGGATGCTTACCTTTCTGCTGGGACTTTCCCTTTTCTTCGTTCACGGGCTGGCCTTTGCGCTTTGGGGGCTGCTGCTCGGGACGGTGGAACTGGCCCTTGCGATAGAAGCACGAGATTTGCGACCCAGGGCACTTATGCGGCGTGTCTTTCGTCTGGTTGCCTTGGCCGTGGTGCCCGCTTTACTTTTCATGCAGATGCCAACGGCAGAGGTTGAAGGTGGCGTTACCCAAGCCTTTGCAAATCTTTCAGCCCACGCAGAGGCTGGACGCATGTGGTCCGAGATCGCCAATGAGATCGTGCAGAGAATCGACAATACGCTGCGTGTTGCAGACAGTGGTTGGCCGATCATTGATCGCCTGCTGGGATGTTTGCTTTGGGGCGGCATCCTCGCCGGATTGGCCAGCGGCGCGCTGGGGTTGGACCACAAGTTAAGGGGGGCGGCCATTCTGGCGGTCATTTTGGCTGTTGTGTTGCCACCAAATCTTTTCGGAGTCGGCTATCTGGATGACCGCATGCCGTTGGTTCTGCTTATGCTACTGGCAGCGGGACTCTGTCCAACGGCACCTGCGATCGCCAAGTATGTCACGATGTCGGCGGCTGGCCTTTTCGGTCTGCGTCTGGTTCTGGTCACGATTGGGTGGGCACAGGATGGGCAGGTGTATCGCGACTATCTGCACCAGATCGAACGGATCGAGCCGGGTCAGATGGCCGTTCCGGTGTATTTTGGCGATACCGGACATCGCGATTCGCCGCTGACTTCCTGTAAGCCGCTGTCTTTCCTTCTGCTTTTATACCATGGCACTGCAGTCCCGACGTTTTCCTTTGCGTCACAACAGCCGCTCATGCTCGACGGTCCGCTCGCCGCTGCAACCAAGTTGAAGTTGCGGACAGACGACGCACCCTTGGGGACCGTCACGTCGGAAAACGATCGCGCAGACATCTTGCGGGCACAGCAGGCTGCTGGTTTCGACACCATCGTTGTCTGCGATCCCAAGCCGGTTTCCGATGCGCCACCAAAGGGGTTGCGACAATTGGCTGCTGCCGGGCACTGGACGATCTACCGGACCACTCCGTGAAACGTTTTCCGGGAAAGGGAGTCCAGTTTACGATACACTTATGCTGCTGCCTTAGCCCGAGAATTGCCATGCCCAAGCTTTCCGCCTTGATATATATCAGTTTACTGTCAATGTTCGTCGGCGCTTCATCTGGCCCTGCTCAGGGCCACGGTGCGTTGGCGTTTTTCGAGCCATCTGAAGCGCCCTTGGTCTTTGTCCGTCACATGTGGTCCCCGTGGGGACATCATGGCAACCCGAAAACCGGCAGTCCGGTGATGCAAGAATATGAAGCCATGACAGCGGAACTGGCGAACAATCGGGCCTTTCCCGACACTGATCAGTTGATTGTCAATGTTGCAGGCCCCACCGCCGAGGTGAGCGCGGGCCTCGTTTCCGGAAGTACCGAACTGAAAGCAGCACTTGCATCGGCAACCGGCGGAGAAACCCTATTTCTGGCTGGAGGCGATTATGGAGATCTGAATGTCTCGAAAGATTTTTCGGATGTGGTCACAATTCGTTCCGCCGATCCCGCTGATCCTGCGGTTTTCAGTGGCCTCGACCTGCGTAATACCGCCAATCTTTCCATCGAGAACGTGACCTTTGATTACGAATACCAGATTGGCGACGATCTGTGGGAGTCACCCTTTTCCGTCAATGGGGGGCACGATATCATGTTTCGCGGCGTTCAGTTTCTGGGCGACGATGCGGAGGGTCTGAATGAAGAGTCGGATGGCTACCCGTCGGGGCAGGGACTGCTGCTGTCAGGGACAACGGGTGTAACCGTCGAAGACAGTGTGCTTCAGGGGTTCTGGAAAGCGGTGCGTTTCGTGCGCAGCGACGACATCACGTTTCGCGGCAACGAGATCACGGATATCCGCGCCGATGGGATCAATCTGGTGCAGGTTCAGGACGTGCTGATCGAGGACAACCATATCCATGATTTTCGTCTTGCGCCGGATAGCGGCGACCATCGGGATATGATCCAGGCCTGGACATTGAGAACAGAGGCGATCACCGAGAACATAACGATTCACGGCAATTACTTCGATATCGGGGACGGTGGACGTACGCAAACCATCTATTTCGATCAGGATGCGCGAACCCCGCATTTGCCTTTCCGCAATGTGACGATCGAAGAAAACGTGATCGTCAATGCCCACACGACCGGCATCAAGATCGGGCGTACCGAGGGTATTACTGTCAACGCCAACACGCTGATACAGGGCGCGATCGCGGGCGCAGGGGTTTCGACGCATGCGGTCAATAAACCACGCATTACGATACACGAAGACAGCACGAATGTCGTCCTGACCAATAACGCAGCTTACGAGGTCAATGGCTTTCAGGGGCAGTCTGACTGGACCTATGGCAACAACATTGAAATCCAACGTGAAAACCCGAATGGCTCTGGCTATTACGGCGATAATTTCGTGGCAGCACTGGAAGATGCAAAAGGCGCTCCCGCCAATATCCAAGTGCTGCCTGGCAGCATGCTGGATGACTCCGGCGCAGGTGCCAGCGCGCTTGCCTATGATCCGGCGCCAGGGACACTCACGGCTATCGTGCGTTCCGCTGCGGTCGAAAGTCTCAACAGAATTGCGTTTGATGCCAGCCTGACTGCGGGTCCGATGGGGGCGGCTGAGCAGGCAGGGGCAACCTTTGTCTGGGACTTCGGGGATGGGTCAACCGGCGCCGGAGTTTCACCGCAGCACGTCTATGCAGATCCGGGCAGGTATACTGCGACGGTAACCGTAACTTCAGCGGATGGCGATGTCGCGACTGCGGTGACCGAAGTCGTCATACGCAGCCCTGACCTGCTTGATTTCGACACAACCACGGGTGAGTTGCTGAGCAATCTCGATGGCGTCCGCACCGAATTACCCGCCATTCCCGTGACAGAACTGGAGGATGGACGTCATGCGATAGCGCTGGGTCAGGACCATATCGACCTGCCTAGGTCTGCGCTCGCCAGTCTGTATGGCAGTTCAGCCTTTTCGATGGCGATGGAACTCCGCATGCCCAAGGGGTCGCCAGGGCATGGCGAGGTTCTTGTTTTGGCCAAATCGCTGGTACTTGGGGTCAACGAGGCCGGTGAAATCTACGTCAACATGAAGTTCGGGGACGAAAAATCATGGCATGGTGTCAGTACCGGCGGCGCGCGGCTGGTCGATGGAAGATGGCATGATGTTGTGATCGGCTGGGATGGAGCGAGCGGGCTTCTTGAAATTTCAGTGGACGGACTTCTACGTGGCCAGGGCAGCATCGTGGGAACGTTAAAAGAAGCAGAGCGCTGGAATCCGACCTTCGGCTCGCCTTGGGGAAAGGCATTCGAGGGTGAAATCCGCAGTCTTGATATTGATGCCAACCCGTTGGGCTGGGAAACTGCGGCATTGGAGATGGCGCCGAATGACTAGGCCTTCGATATCGCAGATACATCGGCTGACATTGTTGAGTTCACTATGAAACAGGGTGGTTTTTCGAACTCGGTCGCTCGGCAGAATGCGAGCAGTCCAGGCACTTGACGGTGGAAATCAACTTTAAGCGCGCTCACGTCGGAACGGATGATCGTGGTTGACGCGTGGTGGGCGTCCGTTCTTCGATTTGATGCGGATGCCGACGGTCTATGAGTGAAAACAACAGAGTACCCCAAACATGCGCCATATCCGTTTCCATCACCGCACGGGAGAGAGCTATTCCGACGTTGTTTTGGCTACCACAAGCCTTGTTGCCAGAGTTGCACGGCCCCTGAACAGAGTTTTATCCTCACGCTCTCGCAGCGGCGTATCAGGCAACGCCGCTGCTGCCTCCGGAGGATTTCCGATTGTCACAGGGTCCGCTCGGTTTCCGGCCTCTCGGCTCTTGAGGGGTGCCTTCACCATGTTCTTGGGCTTCGTCGTCGCGGCCAGCCCATTCCAGAATGCCAAGGCCAACGATGCTATGCCGCCGGAACAAGGTTCGTCCTATTCTGTTTCGATCAATGACTTCGATCGCGACTGGACCGTCTTTGATAGCGATATACTACGGGGGAACGATGTCGCGGTGGTGCCTCTATCGGGGACGACGGATGCGCCGGATGGTGCCCGGATCGAGGTGCGGGCGATATCAACGGATGATGGTGGGGCGAGCACGACGCCATGGCAGTCAGCGGGCGTGGCCTCTGGAGGCCTGTGGTCAGGTAGCGTCTCAGCGCCGCGTTCAGATAGCTGGTTTCGTGCGCAGGTTCGCGTGGACGGGGCGGAGTCCGCGCTCGTAGAAACCGAGAATCGCTTCGGAGCAGGTCTGGTCATCATGTATTATGAGCAGTCCAATATGCAGCGGGGATTGGTTCTGACAGGTGACGCTCCGTCACAGGTCATTGGAGCCAATGGGCATGATTTTCAGGTCTACAGGTTGGAAAACCGCGGATCACCCAAGGATACCGACAGTGGTTCAACGGCGGCCGAGCGTCAGTTCATCACCGACGACAATTACGGTACTGACGGTCTCAATTGGATGGCGGCCATGTATCACAAGAACGCGCCGGGGCTAAAAGTAATGGTTCTGTTCGATGTGAAACCCGGAAAGTCCATGATTTCGGGTCTGCGTGACGACGACCAGGAACGCCTGTTCGCCACATCCAGGTTGCTTATCGAGACAGCCTTGCCAGATGGGCAGGTCGTCGGTGGGTTCGTTCACAGTCACCTCAACGGTATTGATGAGCAACATGCCGACGAGTTTCTTGCAGCAGTTTTTTTGGGAAAACGCGTCTCTGGCGCTGATCTTACACCTGAAATCGGGCCGAATAATATCTACCCGATCTATTCCGACAACAGCGCATATGTGACGCATATCTGGCCGGAGTTGATTCCGACGTTGCGAACAGGACGGACCCAGCTCTTGTTGAGCGACAATGGGGAGGGATGGCTTTCGTCCGGATCAGAAAGTTCGGTTTGGCTCACCTCCACGAATTGGCGTCAGGCCCGCCAGCGTTTGCGCGCTGCCTTCCCGGAACATGTGCAAATCACGCAAGAGTTGCCTTGGGTCGCGCGTTGGAATGACGATGACCGCGATGGCCGGCCGCCTTACTCGTCCGCTCATTTCAACGTTGATCTGCCGTCAGGCGATGGTACGCCGCTGTACTTTGCCGGACACGCGGCCAAGGTACTGCAAAAGGTTTCCAGCGTAGCCTGGAACATTCCACGCCTCAAGATCCGCGCCGTCACAGCCAGCTATATCGAGTTCGAAGAAGAACACGGCCGCCCGATCACGACGCGCGAGAAGCGGGAAG
This sequence comes from Qingshengfaniella alkalisoli, assembly GCF_007855645.1. GTDB lineage: Bacteria > Pseudomonadota > Alphaproteobacteria > Rhodobacterales > Rhodobacteraceae > Qingshengfaniella > Qingshengfaniella alkalisoli. Next base: position 329,023 of record NZ_CP042263.1, on the reverse strand, counting down.
CGATCGCCGAGTCTCGCGCCGCGATCAAGGCACCAACGCAATCCCCAACCGCGTGGAACACGGCGACGTATGAGGTGTCTCGGGACGATGTTCTGGGGTTCACGACGCTGAACGGAAGCAACCTTCAAGTGCGGGCGGGCTACACCACGATAGTTGATGACAACGGCGACCCGGCGTCTTCGGGGTACATCCGGCTGTATCCGCCGAGTGGTGAGGAATGGGATTACAACAGCGTTCTCTATTTCGCGCGCGACAATGCCGGGGGGAAAGCGAATTTCGCGGAAGCGACATGGGGTGATCTTGGTCCCCAGGCGCGGTTCCTGCCCATCGTGGATGTGGGCCTGAAGGGCGATGTCCTTGAACACGGTGTATGGGTTGAACCGCCAGTGGGCGAAGACGGGCTGACAGATCCGGATTTCATCATGGCCGCGCTTGCCGATCGTCTCGCCCCGCGGTCCGGTGCCGTAGTGAACACGACGGGCGCGAGCTACGATTTTGGGGCTTACAAGCTGTCGAACGACCAACTGCCCAGCCCGATGTCCGATTTCACGCTTGAAGCCCGGCTGACACGACCCGCAGGGAACGGGATCGTTCTTTGGGGAATGACGAACAATTCGAGCATGTTCGGCGGTATGGCGACGGGGGTACATCTTTATCCGGACGGACGGATTTTCATACGCGCCATCAACAACGCCAATCAGGATATTTTCAGCCTGAACGATCAGGCGATTATTCCGGCTGATACGACTTTCACCCTGCGGGTTGAATACGATCAGAATGCTTCCGAGGCCCGCATCTACATTGATGACGTGCTCAGGCATATCCACACCAGCGCCGACTTCATCTACGCCGCTGGCGATTTGCGTCATAACGGTACGACTTCCAGTTTAATTCCGTCGCACAGCTTCTGGAAAACGGCGAATGATGAGTTTAGCGGGTCAATCGAATTCATTCGCCTATGGTTCAGTGTCGGCGCGGACGGGGCGCTGCCCACATCGAATATCTGGCACGGGCTCGAAGCCGAAGAGGGGGTGCTGGTGGAGCGAAGAAACTACCGACCTTGATTGAAGATACAGTGATTGTTGGGTCGGGCGTCAAGGCAACTCGTGCATACCGACCAGCCTTAGGCCAAAAAGTAATCGTGGTCGGCGGCCACTTGGCTGGCTGTTACTTCCGCATCCGCGAACAAGAAGTCGTCGACGCGACCATCAAAGCTATGGTTCCACGCGCTGCCCAGATGCAGACCGTGATAGCTGTGCGGCGCGGTCAACCCGTCGGCGTCGATTCCACCAAGTTTTTCTCCATCGCCGTAGAACACCAGTTCGTCACCGGTGTAACTCATGACCATCTTGTGAAAATCGCCATCGTCGAGAATGTCTGTCTGGATCACGCTGCTACCATGTCGTCCATCGGTTTCGATCGCCATCTCGAATCCCGTGCCTTCGCGGTAGAACAGGCTCATGACTCTTGGAAACTCGATGACCATTCCCGAGGCGTCGCCAGAATCCTGCTCGATTGCCATGGTCCATGCCAGCGTGAAGGCGTCCATTTGATGGGTTTGCTCGATATCGCGACTGAGGCGCACGCTTTCTTTCCAGCCTCCACCAAATGCCAGTGATCCATCGTCGTAGGTCGCCTGGGTCGACTTCCATTCTTCAAGCGTCGTGCCGGCCCCTGCCGAACTGCTCAGGCTGCCTTCAAAGTCAAACCAGCTTGCATAGATAGCCGGATCTGCAACAAGAACTTCGTGCAGCATTTTGCCATTTTCAGGTGTTCCACCGTTTCCGTTGTCGGGAGGTGGAGTGTCGTCGCCACCTTCTTCCGTAAGGTCATTCAGAGACGACAGGACCGCGGCGGTATTGTAAATATCGGAATCATTGCTCGTCGGGTAATCTACCATCCGAATGTTGTCGATTTGGCTGGGGAGTGCATCTCGGTTATATCGGGACCCGATGGTGAAATCGCGGTTCACAAATAACAGTTCACCGGTGAGGGGCAGGGAAGCTACCTCGGAATCGTCTATACGGATAACCAGCCCGCTTCCGTCACGGCCATCGTAAGAAAAGCTGATCCGGTGCCATTCAGTGTCGTCCAGGGCGGTAGGGGCGGTAGAGGTCCATTTTTTCCCGTCCGCCTCTGTCGCTGCCATGATCGATAAGGCACCATTTGCTTGCAGATAAACCTCGATCGAATGACCTGTTCCCAGAATAAAGCCCCCTTGCGAAAGATCGGTGCGGCGCAAATCCAACGCGAGTGAAAATGCATCCATATTCTGCATGAAATCATTGTCACGCTGGATCACGAAGGCGTCGTCCCATTGCAAATTCAACGCGGTGTCTGTGCTGCCGCTGGGTCCCTGTGCCACCGTCAGCAGTTGCGGTCCGTTCTTACCGCCGACCAGCGTTTCGCTGCCCGATGCATCCACGATGCCGCCTTCGAAATCGACATCCAGCAAGATTGCACTGTACACATCCTCTATGCGCGTGGTGGAATCGAGCAGGAGGTCCCCGTCATAGGTGTCCAGCGTCACTGTTTGCGGACCGGCTACTGCGAACAGCTTCCAGATTTCGGAGCCCTCATAGTGGCTGCCATCGGAAAAGCTCCAGCGATAGGTTAAGGAAGGGTCGGCGTCATATGCCATGAAATGTATGGTCTGGCTTTGGCGCCCGTCAGGTGCATGACGAATGATCGCGGCAATACCTTCGGGAAGGTTGGCCTCCCATGTCATAGGCGCACCGAGTCCATCGGCCGCGGAACCGGGAATCACCATGTAATCACGAATGTCACGCGGTCCACCCTCGCCGGCGGCGGTGAACAGGTTGTCGATGTATAGAGTGGCTTCTCTATCGGTATAGTGCGGCCCGAGATTGCCTGACGCCACGACGTCATCCGGCAGCAAGCTCCATTTAAGTTGCCCCACATTATCGGTTACGGTGACATTGCTGCTGCCATTTGCGGAGATGTATGGGGTGTGGGTTTGCAGAGGCTGCCCCGCCCAATCCTGGGCAAAACTATCCGCGTTGTCGAGAACGGTGTTGTTTCGAATGAGCACACCATTCACGCCATTGATCGAAATCCCATGATGCGCGCTGACAACGACCAGGTTGTTTTCAACAACGAAGTTCGTGAACTCGAACCCGGACCGGACATTGCTGCCATAAATCCCCTGGTACTGGGTGTCACCGGAGTTGAAGTAGTTTCCCGATATGGTGATGTCCCGGTTGGGTACGTTTATGTTGGGTCCCCAGAACTGGACGATATCGTCATGGTTGGCCCAAGCCGCAGACCCGTACAGGTCATAGACCTTGTTGTCGGTCAGAAGGGCGCCGTCAGCACCGGCCAAGCGAAAGATATCCCCCTGCATCTTGGTGATGTTGTTTCCTGACAACGTGGTATCGAAGCTGTCCATGACCGTGATGCCGTGCCAGAAATGCGACAGCGTGTTGTCAGAAGCGGTAACGTTTTTCGAGTCGCGGATCAGGATCGCGTCATGCGAGCTGGTGACACCTTCTTCGATCCCGGCCTTGCCGTCGCCGATCCCGCGCAAGGTGTTCTGCTCAAATCGGATATCCGAAGATCCGTAAATTGCGACGGCGGACCCATCACCCAGATAAGGATCTTCGTTTTTTGGAACGATTGCGAGTTCCCGCAACGACAGGTTCTTTGAATCGATGACTGTGGCCGTGTGCACTTCGGCCATCTTCGTCGGGTCGGAAGAGGTGATTACAATTTCCGATGCCGCGTCAATGTCTTTCAGATGAATCCAATATGGTCCCGCATCGCTGTCGAGCTGGATCGCGCCTCCAGTACCTGCAAGTGCCCGCACGGCCGCGTCCAGGTCGCTGGAGTTGCGCACAAGAATGGTTTGTCCGTCGTCAATCGACATGCTTTCCTCGCATTTGGCTCAAGCGCAGACCGATCCTGCTTTACCTAACGTACAGTAAGTCCTGCGTGGTTGAAATATCGTATTGGACCGATGGATTTGATGCGCTGCGCTGACAGACGTGTTCCTCGTGTGGCAGTGGGCACCAACCGAAATCATGCCGTGAAGCTGAAGCTGCGGCCGAACCTTGGGCGGTAATGTCCTGCTCGACTTTTAGAAGTATCGTTGCGTCTTTCTGCGGTTGATCGCATTACTGGCGCGCAGCAATGTGGTGCGTGATCGCCTTTCGGAGCATGTATGGTTTTTAGTGAACATATTTTCCTGTTTGTCTTTCTTCCTGCATGTCTCCTGACTTTCTATGCATTGCGAAGGGTTAGGCTCTACCGTGCGTCAGTGGTGGCGTTGGTACTGTTTTCCTTCGTCTTCTACGGTTATTGGAGCCTGCCTTATCTCGGCCTGTTGATCGGATCGATTGCGGTCAACTATCTGCTTGGACGTTATCTGTGGCGTGCGGAGCGCGGCAGGTTTGCGTCGCGCGCGGCCATGTGGTCAGGTGTCGCCTTCAACCTGGGCCTGATCGTTTGGTTCAAATACGCAGGCTTCCTGACCGTCGATGTCGCCGGCTTCAAGTCGTTTGAAGACGTGTTTGCAGGCATCATCCTGCCGATTGGCATTTCGTTTTTCACTTTCCAGCAGGTTGCCTATGTGGTGGATGCCTATGCCAAGCGTAGCTACGAACCGAGCCTGCTCAACTATGCATTGTTCATATCGTTTTTCCCTCAGTTGATCGCGGGACCGGTGGTCAATCACAAATATGTCGAAGACCAGTATCGAGAACTGGCCGCGGGGACGCTCGACCGCAAGATTTTCCGGTTCGGGATACTGTTGTTCACCATAGGGCTAGCTAAGAAGGTCGTCATTGCAGACGTGATAGGTCGCCAGATCGATCCAATGTTTGACGCGACGCTGGACGGGGGGCAGGTGGAAATGGTTCGTTCCTGGCTAATGGTCACCGCCTACCGGCTTCAACTGTACTTCGATTTTTCTGGTTACTCGGACATGGCTATCGGGCTGGCAGCGCTGTTCGGATTGCGTCTGCCGATCAATTTCAATTCGCCCTACAAGGCGAGGTCGATCATCGAATTATGGGGGCGCTGGCATATGTCGTTGTCGGCATTCATCCGCGACTATGTGTATATTCCGCTGGGTGGGTCTCGTCACGGCAAGATTAAGCAGATCAGGAACATCTTCATCGGGATGTTCCTGATCGGGATCTGGCACGGCGCAGCCTGGACTTTCGTTTGGTACGCGTTGATGATGGCGAGTGCGGTTTGCCTGAATCATGCCGTTCGCGCTTGGTGGCCCGCTTTCGCGGAATGGAACACGGTTCCGGCTGTGGTGCTGAAATGGGCCTTGGCGATCGGGTTCTATTTCATCACGGGTGCGTTCTTCCGCGCAGAAAACATGGACAGTGCCCTCGCGGTGTTCGGTGGTCTCTTTGGTCTCGGGTCAGGCCCGGAAATCATCTTCGGTTCCGTCGATCCACTGTTGCTGGTATGGTGTGCGGGCGCGATGGCCATTGCGCTTTTGTTTCCGAATTCGTTGCAAATTACCCGCTACACGGCAGAACTGGGCGAGGAATGGCCCGCGAATATGGGCGAGTGGGTCGATCCCAAGAGACAGCGGCGCTACGACTATGTTCGCCCGATCCCGTATAAGCTGGAAAATCACACCTGGGTGCCGGTTTTGTGCGGGCTGGTCATTGCAATCTGCGTTGCGGCAGGCTGGCAGCCCGCGATTTTCATCTATTTCAACTTCTGACGACCATGCGCGAGAGATACTTGCAATGACGCGTATCCGCTTCCTGCTGCTGACCTTTCTCGGAATAGTTGTCGGTATTGCCGGTCTCGTTGCCCTGCCGCATAATCGGTACTGGCGTTTTCAGGAACACCAGTTGGCTGATACACGTAAGGCCGACTGGATCTATGAGCGTTTGAACTTCGACGACACGCCCGTCGACATCGCGCTGATCGGCACCTCGCGCATGGCCGGGGGTATAAGCGGTCCGCAGATCGAACGCGATTATTGCCGCCTGACCGGGCGTCGTGTGAATGTGGCCAACCTTGCTATGCCGCAATTCGGTCGCAACATGGACTACATCATGGTCAAGGAGCTGCTCGATACGAAATCGCCAGGGCTGATCATGTTGCAGGCGACGGAAGTGGAAGGACGCCGCCCGCATCCGGGCTTTCTGACGCTTGCGGACGTCTCGGATATCCTGCGCGCGCCGATGCTGATCAACCTTGGCTGGCCTGCCGATATCTCTTCGCTGCCCGGTCGCCAGTTGGCAATGGCCATCGACACGTTGCGGGGGCAAGCACCGGTGCGCAGGGTGTTCGACCCCGATGTCTACGCCGGACCAGACATGGATCGCACAAAGGGCATCACGCTGACGGATGGAACGTTCGAGGCGCGTGACGTGGTCAGGTCCAAGACTGAACTTGACGAAGAAGCAAAACGTCGACGCTGGATGATGTCGCGAACGTATCTGCTGCCTGGTCCGCTGCGCCCGCTCGAATACCGATTGTCACGGGTCTATCTGAACCGGATTTATGACATGGCTGACAGGCGCGATGTCAGTGTCGGCTTCGCCTACATGCCGGGATACACATTCGTGCGTGACCTACCGGCCCATATCGCGGGTCTCATCGGCGATCACCGTGTACTTCCAATCAACAGCGAGCTGGTTGAAGATCATCGAATGTGGCTTGATGTCAATCATGTGAATACCTTTGGCGCACGCCATTCGACGGCGCGATTGAGTGAAGGTATTGCGAAGAACTGGCCGGAACTGGGTGAACCGGCGCGGTCTTGTCCCGAGTCATAGCGACGTCTGGGAACAGTGCGTTCTTCTTGTGCGGTGAAAGTCGGGGGCGCGGCTAGCCAGCCAATCTCCGAAGTCTTTTGAAAGAAATAGTGATGCCCCCGGCCGGGGTAATCGCCCCCGGCATCGGTCGTCCCCCTTGCAGTTGAATTCCCCTCGTCTAGAACGTGGCGCTAAGAACAACGACGGGCAGGGGCATTATGGCGACGGCATTGATCATACTTGCGGCAGGGGAGGGCAGCCGGATGTTGTCCGATGCGCCGAAGGTTCTGCATGAGCTGGCCGGGGCACCTTTGCTGGCGCATGCAATTGCCAGCGGCAGCGCATTGGAGCCCGAGCGTGTCGTCGTGGTCACCGGCCATGGCAGTGAACAGGTCGCCGCTGCGGCGCGGGAGATCGACCCCGATATCCGCATTGCGGTGCAGTCTGAGCAGCTTGGCACGGGTCACGCAGTCGCGCAGGCAACGGCGGAAATGGACGGGTTCACGGGTGATGTGGTGGTGCTCTACGGTGACACCCCGCTGATCCGGCCCGAGACGTTGGCGCAGGTGCAAGCGGCACGCGAAACCGGCGCGGATCTGGTCGTGCTGGGCTTTGACGCGGCTGATCCGGCGCGCTATGGGCGGCTGGTGGCCGATGGCGATACGCTGGAACGGATCGTCGAATACAAGGATGCGACCGAGGCCGAGCGCGCCATCACCTTGTGCAACAGCGGGATCATGCTGGCGGACGCGACGCGGATGCTGGACTGGATCGGCAGGCTCGGCAACGACAATGCCAGCGGTGAATACTATCTGACCGACATCGTGGAAATCGCACGGGCAGATGGCGCACAGGCGCGGGTCGTGACCTGCCCGGAGGCCGAGACGCTGGGCGTCAACACCCGCGCGGATCTGGCGTATGCTGAAGCCGCGTTTCAGGCGCGCGCCCGTGGCGAGGCGCTGGACAACGGCGTGACCCTGACCGCACCGGAAACGGTGTTCTTCGCCGCCGATACAGTGATCGGACGCGATGCGGTCATCGAGCCCAACGTCGTCTTTGGCTCTGGCGTGACCGTGGAAACCGGCGCGCGCATCCGCGCCTTCAGCCATCTTGAAGGGTGCCATGTGGCGCGAGGGGCCGTGGTCGGGCCGTATGCGCGCCTGCGCCCCGGCGCAGAACTGGCCGAAGGCGCCAAGATCGGCAATTTCGTCGAGGTCAAGAATGCCTTGATCGCCGAAGGCGCGAAGGTCAACCACCTGAGCTATATCGGGGATGCTGAGATCGGCGCGGCCGCCAATATCGGTGCGGGCACGATCACCTGCAATTATGACGGCGTGTTCAAGCACAAGACGCGGATCGGCTCACGGGCCTTCATCGGGTCGAATACCATGCTGGTAGCGCCGGTAACCATCGGCAATGACGCAATGACGGGCTGCGGCAGCGTGGTGACAGAAGACGTCCCCGACGAGGCGCTGGCGATTGCCCGCAGCCGCCAGGTGACCAAACCCGGCCTTGCCAAGCGGATGATGGACCGGCTCAAGGCTCTGAAAGCCAAGCAGAAGAAGGACGGCTGACATGTGTGGAATCGTAGGTGTACTGGGCACGCATCAAGTGGCGCCTCAGCTATTGAACGCCCTGGCCTGTCTGGAATATCGCGGCTATGACAGTGCGGGTGCGGCCACGATCACCGATGGTCGGATTGAACGTCGTCGCGCCGTGGGAAAGCTGGTGAACCTGTCGGATCTGCTGGTGCATGAGCCGCTCGAAGGGATGGCGGGCATCGGCCATACTCGCTGGGCCACGCATGGCGGTGCGACGGTTGAGAATGCTCATCCGCATATGTCGGACAGCGTTGCGCTGGTGCATAACGGGATCATCGAGAACTACGCCGAGCTGCGGGAGGAGCTGCGCGCCGAGGGCCGTGTGTTTGCCTCCGAGACGGACACCGAAGTTGTGATGCATCTGGTTGCCAGGTCACTTGAACAAGGCAAGGACCCGCAAGCCGCAGTGCAGCAGACGCTGTCTCGGTTGCGCGGTGCCTTTGCCCTGCTGTTTCTGTTTCGTGATCACCCTGACCTGCTGATTGCCGCGCGCCGCGGATCTCCACTGGCTTTGGGGTTCGGCGAGGGCGAGATGTATGTTGGTTCCGACGCCATCGCGCTGGCCCCTATGACGGATCGGGTGTGCTATCTGGAAGAAGGCGACTGGGCTGTTGTTACCCGCGCGGGCGCCACGATCTTTGACACGGATGGCATGCCTGTCGAGCGCCCCGTCAAGACGGTGGCCAAGACCGCACAGGTCGACAAGGCGGGCTACAAGCACTTCATGGCCAAGGAAATCGCCGAGCAACCCGCCGTGATCGGCACGACGCTGGATCGATATCTGGACGCTGAAGGGCGCATTCATCTGCCGGCGAATGGTCTGGATTTTGCCCGCATCGACCGCATCAGCATGGTGGCCTGCGGCACCGCCAGCTATGCCTGCCAGGTCGCGAAATACTGGTTCGAACAGCTCGCGCGGCTGCCCGTCGATGTCGATATCGCGTCCGAGTTCCGTTACCGCGAGCCGCCTTTCGTGGCCAATACGACCGCGCTGTTCGTCAGCCAGTCGGGCGAGACGGCGGATACGCTGGCCGCGCTGCGCTACTGCGCGGAACAGGGCCTTCAGATAGCATCTTTGACCAATGTCCCCGAAAGCTCGATTGCCCGCGAGAGTGATGTCGCTCTGCCGATCGAGGCCGGTGTGGAGATAGGCGTCGCCTCGACCAAGGCCTTCACCTGCCAGTTGACCGCGCTGTTCATCATGGCGCTGAAGGCGGCACAGGTGCGCGGTACGCTGACGCCCGCACAGATCGCAGATCACCTCGTCCAGCTGCGCCAGCTGCCCGGTCTGATCAACGCCACGCTGTCCCTGTCGGACCGGATCGAAGATGTCTCGCGCAAACTGGCGGAGGCGCGCGATGTGCTGTTCCTGGGGCGCGGTGCGCTTTACCCGCTGGCGCTGGAAGGTGCGCTGAAGTTGAAGGAAATCAGCTACATCCACGCCGAAGGTTACGCCTCGGGCGAGTTGAAGCACGGTCCCATCGCCCTGATCGACCGCAAGGTACCGGTGGTTGTCCTGGCCCCCACCGACCCGTTATTCGACAAGACCGTGTCCAACATGCAGGAAGTTCTGGCCCGTGAAGGTAAGGTCATCCTGATTACCGACGCTGCGGGTGCCAAACGCGCAGGCGAGGGTGCCGCCCATGTCATTACCCTGCCGGAGATTCCCCCCGCCCTGGCCCCCATTCTCTACGCCATCCCTGCGCAATTGCTGGCCTATCACACAGCGGTCGCCAAGGGGACGGATGTCGATCAGCCGCGGAATCTGGCGAAATCGGTCACCGTGGAATGAAAGGTGATTTCGGCAAGCGATTGTGCGGGCGGAAGGTAAAACTTGCGATTGTTCAGTCAACGGGGCAGTCATGAGCGCGGCAGAGCTTGGCGTCATTGTAGTTACGTATAATTCCGGGCGCGAGGTTCTGGATTGTCTTGAAAGCTTGCTGTCTGCTTCCAGGGCGGTGGGTGTGCCGCTTAGGATCGTCGTCGTAGACAACGCCTCGTCGGATGAAACGGTGACAGGCATCTTCGATTGGGCGCAGGGGCAATCTGACTACCTGCCGCCTGACAGCTTGCCGTTTTCGATAACCGCTGTCCCGAAACCGCTTAGCGTGATCGAAGCCATGCCGGACGTGGCGCAATCGCGGGAAGGACATGTTCATCTCGTCAAATCCACGACCAATATCGGTTTTGCCGGTGGCGTGAATCTGGGGCTGAAATATCTCGCCGGCTTTTCGGATATCCGGCATTTCTGGGTACTGAACCCTGACAGCGTTGTGCCGCCCGCATCCTTGCAGGCGCTTCACGACGAGCTTGGCGACAATCCTAGCTACGGCCTCATGGGCGGACGGGTCTGTTATATGGACACGCCTGATCGAATCCAGATCGACGGAGGTACGGTCAATTTCCATACGGGTGTCACGGGTAATTTGAACCTTGGACGCGCCGCGTCGGAGACGCCGGTTCCGGATGCGGCAGAGCTGGATTTCATAATGGGCGCATCTATGGTTGCAAGTCGCGATTTTTACGAGCGGGTTGGTCCGATGTGCGAGGATTATTTTCTTTATTACGAGGAAGTCGACTGGGCTATGCGTCGGGGTGATCTGCCGTTACGCTATTGTGACGGGCTGGTGGTCTATCATCATGCAGGAAGCTCGATCGGTTCGCCGGGCTGGGGGCGTAGCGCTTCGCCGTTTTCACTGTATTTCAAGCACCGGGGGCGTATCCGTTTTCTACGCCGTTTTCGTCCGGCATCGCTTGTGATCGGTTTTGCCTATTCGCTGGCGTATGCGGCGCGTCTTTTTCTGCGCGACCGGTCGCTTTCCGAAGCTTGGGCAGTTCTGGCCGGGAGTTTCGGATTACGGCCGCCCAGACAGATACGTGATCGGTTGACCTGGCCGGTTTGGAAACGACGGGATCAAGCCGGACGGAGAGACACATCAGGATCGCAGGGTGAGTAAGGTCGTGACGGTAGAAAGCGTAGACATGCCAGATCAACCTGAGGTGTCGGTTCTGCTGGCCGTTCATAACGGAGCCCGCTATCTTGAAAGCGCTGTGCGCAGCATCATGGCGCAAACCCTTCGGAACATCGAAATTGTCGTGGTTGATGATTGTTCGACTGATGAAAGTCCCGATATCCTGGCACAGCTTGCAGCGGAAGACTCGCGTATCCGATTGTTGCGGACCCCTCGCAACCTGCGACTTGCGGGGGCTCTCAACTATGGTCTGGATCATGTTCGCGCGCCGTACGTCGCACGGATGGATGACGATGATTATTCGTTTCCCGAACGTTTGGCCATTCAGAAAGCCTATCTGGACGCTCACCCGGACATCACGTTGTTGGGCAGCAGTATCGAATGGATGGATGCCGAGGGCGGCTTTATGCGCCGTTCAATACGTTCACGTGACAGCGAAGCCGTTCGCTGGTCCGCACGCTTCTCGTTGAATGTATCCCATCCGACATTCATGTTCAGGCGCCACTTCCCTGATGGGACGATGTTGCAATATGATACGCAACTGCATCTGTCCGAAGATTACGAATTGATTTGCCGTTTGCTGTCGGCGGGCGGGAAAGTTGTGTGCTTGCCAGATGTGCTGCTTCGATACCGCTTCCACAGCCAATCCGTGTCGCGGAAGAAGTTCAGGGCGCAGGTTGCGGAATCGCGGGATGTTGGCGAGGCCTTCCAAAAACGCGAACTGCCCGCTGACATTGTGGAAGCGATTGGTCCTTTGCGAGCGTGTTTCTTCGGGTTGGCCGAGGTTACGCCTGAACGGCTGAAAGGGTGCTTTTCCGGGGCCCGAGCGATGCTGGCGCATGATATCGCGACCAATCCGTCGCGGGCGCGGTGGTATCGTCGCCAAACGACGCAATTTGTTGTTTGGGCGCTAGAGCGTGGCGGGGCATCCACTCGGCAGATCCTTCTAGGGTTCTTGCGATATGCACCCGATCTGTTTCCGGCCCTGGTGCTTAGACGGATGGAAACCAAACGACTTCTGCCCAAGATCTTCGACAGTGAACCAAGCGTATGATCCGATGCATGTAGGCTGACCGCATTCTGCAAACCCGTATGGAGAGCAGGGAGGTGGAATATGGCAGGTCGGTTGGAACATTGTTGCATCAGGGCTGAAGGCCGGGCACGAAATGTTCTACAACGTTGCATCAAATCTCGTGAGTATGCTATCGTAAGGGAAGCGGTACGTCGTGAAATTGATTCTCGGCGGCATTCATCAGTAGTGAGGTAGTCTTTATGCTTAAATTTCTTTCAATAGCGTTTGCAGGCAGCGTGCTGGCAACCAGTGCTTTCGCAGTGCCACTGACACTTGGCGCTGGCCATAGTGGTGATGTCTTGCCTTCTCCGCTTGGTATTTCAAACCCCGCTTACAACGCGCTACATGGCGGTGTAGGTCAGGCAGGCGATTCAATCTATGTCTTCACCGATCAGGGAGACGGTACATACGGTGCGCCGGGTGGTCTGCATCTTGGTAATGGCACATACAACATCACCATGACATATCTCGGGTCGCATGCGGGTCGTGAGAATTCATACGAATTCAACTTCGGGTTCGGTACGATCGACTTTGATCAATCCACCGCGATTGGGACCGCCGCGACCGTCGAGCATTATTCGACCGGCGATTATCTGGATTTCGAATTCAACTCGGTTGAAGGTGGCTGGATCGACAACCAGGGCGGTGCCGAAAGCTTCGGTCCGGGCCTTGTGAACCTTGCCTTCTCCGAGTTCTTCGTCGAAAACGGCCATCTCAACATTCTCGCCTTCTTCGGCGACGGTGCCGGTGATGAAGATCACAATGACTTCGCTGTTCGCTTTACAGTAACTCCCGTTCCGGTTCCGGCTGCCGGGCTTCTGCTGGTCGCAGGTCTTGCCGGACTCGGCGGCGTAAGCCGTATGCGTCGTAAAGCTGCTTGATCTAGTCGGGCAGTCGACTGCTTAAGATTATTCATGCCCTCGGCGCCGGTGGTGCAGGGGGCATTTTTGTTCGTTCTTTGGCCGCTCGATAAGCGGCACAAGCCGGCAGCAGTCTTTGCAGGCGTGGTTGAACAGCGTCGCCGCATGGCGGTTGCAGTGAGGTGAACTGCCTGCACTGGAAAATCGAGAGAGCCAGCCGGGCCCGTGAATTCCCCCGCGAGACAGCATCTGCGGGGGAATTGATTTCTTATGCCAGATCGAAGCGATCGGCGTTCATCACCTTGGTCCAGGCGGCCACGAAGTCCTTGGCGAACTTCTCGGCGTTGTCGTCCTGCGCATAGACCTCGGCGTAGGACCGCAGGATCGAGTTGGACCCGAAGACCAGATCGACACGCGATGCGGTCCATTTGGTGCTACCCGATTTGCGGTCGCGGATTTCGTAAAGCCCGCCATCCACAGGGTTCCACGTGTTCGCCATGTCGGTCAGGTTGACAAAGAAGTCATTCGTCAACGCGCCTTCGCGGTCGGTAAAGACACCATGCTTCGTGCCGCCGTGGTTGGTGCCGAGAACCCGCATGCCACCGACCAGAACGGTCATTTCGTTCGCAGTCAGACCCATCAACTGGGCGCGGTCCAGTAGCAGTTCCTCGGCGCTGACAACATAGTCGCCTTTCAGCCAGTTGCGGAACCCGTCATGGAGCGGCTCCAGCGCATCGAAGCTTTCGGCGTCGGTCTGCTCATCCGTCGCGTCACCGCGACCAGGCGCAAAAGGTACATCGATGTCGAAGCCAGCGGCTTTGACAGCCTGTTCTACACCTACGTTACCGGCCAGAACGATCACGTCAGCGATGCTCGCGCCGGTTTCGGCTGCGATGCCTTCCAGCACGCCTAGAACACGGGCCAGACGCTCGGGTTCGTTGCCAGCCCAGTCTTTCTGAGGGGCCAGACGGATGCGAGCACCATTTGCACCGCCGCGCATATCGGACCCGCGATATGTCCGTGCGCTGTCCCAAGCGGTGGCAATCATGTCGGATTGGCTCAGCCCGCTTGCCGCGATTTTTGCCTTGACGGCATCGACGTCGTAATCGGTGGAGCCTGCGGGCACCGGATCTTGCCAGACCAGATCTTCCTGCGGCACATCGGGTCCGAAGTAGCGTGCTTTCGGTCCCATGTCGCGATGGGTCAGCTTGAACCATGCGCGGGCGAAGGTGTCTGCGAAATACTGCGGGTCCTGACGGAACTTCTGGCAGATTTCATTGTAGATCGGGTCTACCTTCATGGCCATGTCGGCATCGGTCATGATCGGCATGCAGCGGATCGAGGGGTCCTCGACATCCACGGGCATGTCTTCTTCCTTGATGTCGACGGGTTCCCACTGCCACGCACCGGCGGGGCTTTTCTTCAGTTCCCATTCATGGCCGAACAGCATGTCGAACCAGCCCATGTCCCATTTGGTCGGGTTGGTGGTCCATGCGCCTTCGATGCCGCTGACGACGGTGTCGCGCCCGATGCCACGGCCCTTGGTGTTCATCCAGCCGATCCCCTGGAATTCGACGTCTGCCGCTTCGGGATCATCGCTCAGATTTCCCGCATCGCCGTTGCCGTGGCTTTTCCCGACAGTGTGGCCGCCGGCGGTCAGCGCTGCGGTTTCTTCGTCATTCATCGCCATCCGCTTGAAGGTCTCGCGGACCTGCGCCGCGGTTTTCAGCGGATCGGGGGTGCCGTTCACGCCTTCGGGATTGACGTAGATCAGGCCCATCTGAACCGCGGATAGCGGGTTCTGCATCGTTGAAGGATCGTTGACGTCGTCATAGCGGCTGTCGCTCGGGGCAAGCCATTCTTTTTCCGCACCCCAATAGGTGTCTTTCTCGGGATGCCAGATATCTTCGCGGCCAAAGGCGAAACCGAAGGTTTTCAGGCCGGCAATCTCGTAAGCGACGGTGCCGGACAGGATCATCAGGTCGGCCCAGCTGATCTTGTTGCCATACTTCTTCTTGATCGGCCACAGCAGGCGGCGACCCTTGTCGGTGTTGACGTTGTCCGGCCAGGAGTTCAGCGGTGCAAAACGCTGGTTGCCTGTGCCACCGCCGCCACGACCATCGGCCAGACGATAGGACCCGGCCGCGTGCCACGCGACGCGCACGAACATGCCGATATAGCTGCCCCAATCACCGGGCCACCAGTCTTCGCTGGTGGTGATGAGTTCACGAAGATCGGCTTTCAGCGCCTCTACGTCGAGCGCTTCCAGCTCCTTGCGATAGTTGAAGTCCGCACCCATCGGGTTGGTCTTCGTATCGTGCTGGTGCAGGATGTCGAGGTTCAGCCCGTTCGGCCACCAATCGGTGTTGGAAGCACCGGCCGCGGTGACCGAGCCGTGCATGACCGGGCACTTGCCGGCGGTTGAGGTATCGTTTCCGTCCATTTTCATTCTCCGTTGCGGGATTCGTCATCTATGCGATGACAGACCTTGCTCAGGTGCAGCCAGTTGATGCGCCGGATCGAGGAGTGCCCGGCACATCCAGCCCACTCTTGCGATGATTCCTAACAGAGATTTGGAATTATTATAATTTGAAATTTGTAATAGTTTGGATAAGTTTTGGTTATGAAAGGACTCACCCTCAAACATCTGCGTTACTTCGAAGCATTGTCCCGCCACCGCCACTTCGGACATGCGGCGGAAGCCTGCGCAATTTCACAGCCGGCCTTGTCCGTTCAGATGAAAGAGCTGGAAGCCTTGTTGGGTGCACCGTTGATCGAACGGGGTCCGCGCAAGGTGGGGCTCAGCCCCTTGGGGGAGGCATTGGCCGAACGCGCGCGCGATATTCTTGGGGCGGTGGACGAGTTGGACGATTTGGTGCGCGCCTCGCATGAGCCATTGGCGGGGCGGTTGCGCATCGGGGTCATTCCGACCGCCGCGCCTTATCTGCTACCGCGGCTGATCCGGGAACTGACCGATCGTTATGCCAATCTCGATCCCCGCCCGCGTGAGGCGGTGACCCGGACGCTGATCGAGGATCTGCGTGAAGGGCGGTTGGATCTGGCCATTGTCGCCTTGCCCGTGTCGGAGGTGACGCTGCATGAGGAACCGTTGTTCGATGAGGAATTCATGCTGGTGCGCTCGCAAGCCGATGCGGACGACCCGATCCCGAACCCGGAGACCCTGCGCGAAATGCGCCTGCTTTTGCTGGAAGAGGGCCATTGCTTTCGCGATCAGGCGTTGTCGTTCTGCCAGCTTTCTTCCAGCTTGCCGCGCGATCTGATGGAGGGCAGCTCGCTGTCCACGCTGGTTCAGATGGTCAGCGCGGGCATTGGCGTCACGCTGATCCCTGAAATGGCGGTGCCGGTGGAAACGCGTTCTGCCTGCGTCTCGGTTGCGCGTCTGCCGCCGCCGCGTCCCAAGCGAACAATCGGGATGATCTGGCGGAAGACGACGCCGCTTGCCGGACAGTTCGAGCGGATCGCGCAGATCACGCGAGGCATTTGGGAATGCGGCGATGATCAGCCTGCGGCCCAAAGCCCTGACAGCGGTGCAGCGAACATCTTGTCGCCGAACGGAACGACTTGATCATGGTCGTAAAGAACCAGCCCCTGCAAGAATTTGTTGCCGCAGGCATCGGCCAGTTTGCGCATGCCCGCGAAATCTGCCGAGGTGACAGTGGCCGATGATTTTATCTCCACGCCCACGATCTCGCCACGCCGGTTCTGGATGACGATATCGACCTCGTTCTTGTCCTTGTCGCGGTAGTGGAAGAAGGCAAAGCGCTGGTTGCTCCACGTGGCGAGTTTTTGCAACTCGCTGAACACGAAGGTTTCAAGGACAGCACCGAAGGCTGTCTTGTCCTTTCTGACCTTGTCCGGGTCCAGATCCTTCAGCGCGGCCAGCAACCCCGCATCGACGAAATGCAGCTTGGGCGATTTGGTCAGGCGTTTCAGCTTGTTGGTGAACCAGGGCTGCAAGGTCTGGACCAGGAACAGGCTTTCAAAAATCCCAAGATACTTGGCGGTGGTGACATGGTTCAGCCCGATCCCCGCCCCGATGCCGGAATAGTTCACCAACTGACCGGAGTGTTCGGCCAGGACCTGAAGCAGGCCGGGCATAAGTGACAACTGCTCTATCTGAGCGATGTCCCGCACGTCACGCTGAACGATGGCATCGACATAGCCCTGATACCAGTCCTGCCGCCGGGCCCAGCTTCTGCGGGTCAGTGCTTCGGGGTAGCCGCCGCTGAGCACATGCTCGATCAGCGCATCGCCAATGATGCTGTTTCGGGCGGCGTGCGGGGGTTCGCCGTCGAAGGCGCGGTCCAGAAAATCCGGCGGTGTGCCAAGGATTTCTGCCTGCGACAGGGGCAGAAGGCGTGTGACCTCCATCCTGCCAGCCAGTGAATCGGCGACGCGGGGCAGGGTCATCAGATTGGCCGATCCCGTCAGAAGGAAACGTCCCGGGGATTTGTTGCGGTCTACCTCGTTCTTGATCGACAGAAGCAGTTCGGGCGCGCGCTGAATTTCGTCGATCACCGCACGATCCAGCCCGCGCAGGAAGCCCACCGGGTCGTTGGATGCAGCGGCCAGAACGGTCGGGTCGTCCAGCGTGAAGAACGGCATCTTGTCATTTGCGATGTCATTTGCCAGCGTGGTCTTGCCGGATTGTCGGGGGCCTGAAATCAGCACGACGCGCGTGTCTTCCATCGCCTCGCTTATCTTGCGTTTGATGAAGCGTTCATACATCGCGGATCCGCCCGATTGTGCCGACCATCTGAAAGTAAACCGTTGACCAATTGAAAGTCAACCATTGACCAATTGAAAGACTGGTCACGTCCATATGAAACTGCTAGAGCGCCCGTCTGAAAGCATATCTGGTTGCATCCACGGCCGGACGCCGGACTGGGAACAAGGCTGACGCGCCACAAGAAGATCGGTGGACGTAAGGAAATCTTCACGGCATGATGCATGGGGGATGTGCTTGATTTGGTGGCGGAAGTGTATTCTTGTGACACCATCAAAC
Organism: Qingshengfaniella alkalisoli; assembly: GCF_007855645.1. GTDB lineage: Bacteria > Pseudomonadota > Alphaproteobacteria > Rhodobacterales > Rhodobacteraceae > Qingshengfaniella > Qingshengfaniella alkalisoli. The sequence goes on along the minus strand of NZ_CP042263.1, from coordinate 310,743 downwards.
ATACCGGTCCAACCAAGGAGGAAGACCAAATGACATTCAAGAAATTTTCGATCCTAGGGATCGTGGCGGCCGCGGGCGTTGCGCTCGGTGGCGTGGCCTCCGCTCAAGAACCGCAATTCTTCCGTATCGGCACGGGGGGCACGGCTGGCACCTACTATCCGATCGGTGGGCTGATCGCGAATGCGATCTCCAGCCCTCCGGGATCGCGTGCCTGTGAAGAAGGTGGCTCTTGCGGTGTTCCGGGCCTGATCGCGACCGCGCTGTCGGCGAACGGATCGGTTGCCAATGTGAACGCCATTGCGGGTGGCACGCTGGAATCGGGCTTCTCGCAATCGGACGTCGCGACCTGGGCGCAAACCGGCACGGGTATCTGGGAAGGTCGTGAGGCCGTAGAATCGCTGCGGGCCATCGCGTCGCTTTACCCTGAAACGATCCACCTTGTTGCTGCTGCCGACGCCGGAATCGAAGGTGTTGCTGACCTGAAAGGCAAGCGCGTTTCCATGGATGAGCCGGGATCCGGCACACTCGTTGACGCGCGTATCATCCTGGAGGCCTACGGCCTGTCCGAAGATGACGTGGACGCTGCTTACCTGAAGCCTGACCAGGCGGCCGAACGTATGCGCGACGGTGCGATGGACGCGTTCTTCTTCGTGGGCGGGTTCCCCGCTGGCGCGATCGCAGAACTGGCCAGCCAGGACGACATCACGCTGGTGCCGATTTCCGGTGACGAAGCGGAGGCCATCGTCGGTGACTATTCCTTCTTCGCGGAAAACACGGTTCCGGGTGGCACTTATGAAGGTGTCGATGGCGATGTGACCACACTGGCCGTTGGTGCCCAGTGGATCACCAGCGCTGACCAGCCTGAAGAGCTGATCTACGAGATCACCAAGGCGATGTGGAACGACAACACCCGCAAGCTGTTGGATAACGGCCATTCCAAGGGCAAGGAAATCACGCTCGAATCCGCTGTGGCGGGCGTCGGTATCCCGTTCCATCCGGGCGCGGAGAAGTTCTACCGTGAAGCTGGCGTTCTGTCGGCCGAGTAATCACCGAATAATTGTCGGGGGCTGGTCCGTGAGCGGCTGGCCCCCGTCCCGATTCAACAGGGGCGGGTAGCGTGATGGCGCAAGAAGAGCAAAAGAAGGCGGCACATTTCGAGTCCGAGCTGACCGAAGAGCAGATGAAGGAGATCGAGGAACAATTCGATCCCGAAATGCGGTTCCGGCCTCTGACCCCTCAGCTGGCTTGGCTGACAGGTGGCTTGCTGTTCTTTCTGGCCTGTTACCACTATTACACCGCTGGCTTCGGTATTCCGCGTGCGACCACGCATCGCGGGTTGCACCTTGCGTTCACGCTGGGCCTGACCTTCCTGTCCTTCGCCGCTTGGGGTCGCCCGAAAGAAGCGCATAACAGCGCGCTGACTCCTCTTGGCTTGCCGGTCTGGGACTGGGCGCTGCTCATCGGCGGCGTTGTCGCGGCGTTATATGTTCCGTGGATATTCAACGATCTGGCCTTCCGGGTCGGGAATCCGTTGCCCATCGACATCGTCATGGGAACGATCCTGATCGTCGTGCTGCTGGAAGCCACCCGCCGCGCGATGGGCTGGCCTTTGCCGATCATCTCCTGCCTGTTCCTGGCCTATGCCTATTTCGGGCAGAACATGCCCGGCGTCCTGACGCATCCCGGCGCGAGCTGGAGCAACATCGTCAACCACTTGTATCTGACGAGTCAGGGCATCTACGGCACGGCGCTCGGAGTGATTTCGACCTATGTGTTCCACTTTGTCCTGTTCGGTGTTCTGGCCACGCGGATCGGGTTGGGGCAGCTGTTCATCGATCTGGCCTCGGCGCTGGCCGGCCGCTACGCGGGTGGTCCGGCCAAGGTATCGGTACTGTCGTCGGCGATGCTCGGCTCGATCTCCGGTTCGTCGATCGCCAACACCGTGACGACCGGGGCGCTGACGATCCCCGCGATGGTCCGCATTGGCTATCCGCGCCACTTTGCAGCGGCGGTCGAGGCCGCATCATCAACCGGTGGTCAGATCACTCCGCCGGTCATGGGGGCCGTTGCGTTCCTGATGATCGAATATCTCGGTGTTCCGCTGACCACGATCCTGACGGCTGCGTTGGTGCCGGCCTTCATGCACTTCTTCGGCGTACTGGTACAGGTGCACCTGGAAGCGCGCCGCCGCGGCCTGCGTGGTCTGACGAAAGACGAACTGCCGGTTGCATGGACAGTGTTCAAGGCGGGCTGGCTGAACACCTTGCCGCTTTTCGTTCTGGTTGCGATCCTGCTGAGCGGCAAGACACCTTACCTTGCGGCGTTCTGGGGGATCACGAGCTGTATTCTGGTTCTGATCATACAGAACCTGATCAAGCATGATCTGAAAACCGCCGCCTGGGACACGCTGACCAGTCTTTGGGACGGGTTCGTCCTTGGCGCGCGCTATTCGCTGTCTGTAACAGCAGCCGCTGCGTTGGTCGGTGTGATCATTGGTGTCGTGACGCTGACGGGAGTGGGCTTCAAGATCGCCTATATGGTCACGAGCGTTGCGGCGGTCTGGGCGACGAATGTCCATGAATGGCTGGCCTTCCTGCCGTTCGAGGTGATGACGATCAGTACCCTGACCTTGCTGTTCACGCTGATCATGACCGCGCTCGTCTGCGTGTTGATGGGCTGCGGTATCCCGACCACAGCGAACTACCTGATCATGATCGCGGTTGCCGCGCCGATCCTCGGTCTGCTGGGCGTTCAACCGATCGTGGCGCATTTCTTCGTCTTCTATTACGGGGTGCTCGCGGATATCACGCCGCCGGTTGCGCTCGCGGCCTATGCCGCGGCGGGGATCGCCAATGCGAATGCGTTCAAGGCGGGCAACACGGCATTCCGGTTGGGGATGGGCAAGGCGCTGGTGCCGTTCGTCTTTGCCTTCTCGCCGTCGATGCTGATCGTGACCGAAGGCTTCACATGGACGGAATTCACACTGGCCACGGGTGGTGCGATGCTGGGCATATGGATGCTGTCGGCGGCGCTGTCGAACTGGCTGTTCGCACCGCTCTATGCGTTCGAGCGGGTCCTGCTGGCCTTGGCGGCGATCCTGCTGGTGGCGCCTGACTGGACCGCGACGCTCATAGGTCTGGGATTGGTCGCGCCTGCGATGATCCGTCAATTGATTCAGAAGGGTCGCGGCGAAGATCTTGTCGGATCGTAGATCAGAAGGCTGCCCGGAGCGATACCGGGCGGCCTTTCGTCATTCTTCGGAATTGTTTGAAGCAGCTTGGCGCGGGATCAGAAAGCGCGGAATGTCAGCGTGGTCCGCGTCCGCTCGATCCCTGCAATCGTCGCGATGTTGTCGTTGATGAACAGGCCGGTGTCCTCGCCCTCGGGAATGTAGATTTTCACCAAAAGGTCGAAATCACCGCTGGTGGAATAAATCTCGGAAGCTATTTCCCGCAAGGCGATTTCATTGGCCACGTCATAGGTTTTGCCCGGATTGCAACTGATCTGGACGAACACGCAGTTGTTCACGCTGATGGCTCCTTTGCTGATCCGTGCGCTCATGCACGCTATCACCGTCGACGGGGCAGGGCAAACGCGCAGGAGGCTTGCCAAAATCCTGCCATGCGCAGATCGTTTAACAGCTATGCGTTGCGTTATCTTGCCTTTTCTTGGTTAAGTTGGTGGAAGACTACAGCCCGCGTTGCGGGCGGAGGAGAAACGGGAGAACCAAGCTTTGCACATTTCGACGGATTGCCATCAGTGGCGATGCGATAAGCACAGGTGCAAGGTGAACCGGCACGGAACCTGTGGCGCGGCGCGAACGTCGCCCCTGCGTGGTGGCCGTGAAACTGAGGGGAACAACACATATGACCGATCGGGTTGATCTAGATCCCACCGAGAGCGCCGAATGGATGGATGCCATTGCGGACGTCATCGAACGGGATGGCCCTGACCGGGCGCATTTCCTGCTCGACAAGGCCGTGCAACAAGCACGGGCTTCGGGCGCGATGCTGCCTTTTTCGGCGACGACGCCGTATGAGAACACCATTCCGCTGGACGACCAGCCCGACTACCCCGGTGATCTGGACATGGAATGGCGTATCCGGACGATCAATCGCTGGAACGCCATGGCGACGGTCGTTCGTCGCAACAAGGAAAGCAGTGAATATGGCGGCCATATCGCGTCCTTCGCGTCGTCGGCGGCGCTGTATGACGTTGGTCTGAACCATTTCTGGCGGGCCCGTTCCGCGACCCATGGCGGCGACCTGGTGTTTTTCCAGGGGCATGTGATTCCCGGCATCTACGCACGGTCCTTCATGGAAGGCCGGATCAGCGAAGAGCAACTCGAACAGTTCCGGTCAGAGGTCGGCGGCGGGGGGCTGTCATCCTATCCGCACCCTTGGCTGATGCCCGATTACTGGCAGTTCCCGACCGTGTCGATGGGTCTGGGGCCGCTCATGGCGATCTACCAGGCGCGGTTCATGAAATACATGCACAACCGTGGCCTGATCGATGCCAGTGACCGCAAGGTCTGGTGCTTCCTCGGCGATGGCGAGATGGACGAGCCCGAAAGCCTTGGCGCCATCGGTCTTGCCGCGCGCGAAGGATTGGACAACCTGATCTTCGTCATCAACTGCAACCTGCAACGCCTTGACGGGCCGGTACGCGGCAACTCCAAGATCATCCAGGAACTCGAAGGCGCGTTCCGCGGTGCCGGCTGGGAAGTCGTCAAGCTGATCTGGGGTCGCGGCTGGGATGATCTGCTGGAAAAAGACGTCACCGGCAAGTTGCGCCAGCTGATGCAGGAAACGGTGGACGGCGACTACCAGACCTACAAGTCGAAGGACGGCGCTTACGTTCGCAAGCATTTCTTCGGTCGCTACCCCGAAACGGCGGCGCTGGTTGAAGACTGGACCGACGAGGAAATCTGGTTCCTGCGTCGCGGCGGTCATGACATCGAAAAGATCTTCGCGGCGTTCGACCATGCGACCAATGTGAAGGACCAGCCGACCTGCATTCTTGCCAAGACCGTGAAGGGTTATGGCATGGGCACGGCGGGTGAGGGCCAGAACACGACCCACCAGCAGAAGAAGTTCGCCGAAGAACAGCTTCGCGCGATGCGCGACCGCTTCCAGATCCCCGTCAGTGACGAAGACCTGCCCAAGGCTCCTTTCGTCAAGCTGAACAACGCGCAAAAGGCCTACTTGGCAGATCGGCGCAAGGCACTCGGCGGAGAATTCCCCAAGCGCCACTGGAAAGACGCACCGAAGCTGGAGATCCCGTCGCTTGACAAGTTCGACAGCCAGCTCAAGGGCACGGGGGATCGCGAAATCTCCACGACCATGGGCTTTGTGCGTATTCTGACGACGCTTCTGCGGGACAAGAAGATCGGCAAGCAGGTGGTTCCTATCGTGCCGGATGAAAGCCGCACCTTCGGGATGGAAGGGCTGTTCCGGTCCGTGGGCATCTACAACCCGAAGGGGCAGCAATACACCCCCGAAGACGCTGACCAGATGCTGTTCTACAAGGAAACGGAAACCGGTCAGGTACTGCAGGAAGGCATCAACGAAGCCGGCGCCATGGCTGACTGGATCGCGGCTGCGACGTCCTACAGCGTGCATGGCGTTCCGATGATCCCCTTCTACATCTACTACTCGATGTTCGGGTTCCAGCGGATAGGCGATCTGGCCTGGGCCGCAGGCGACAGCCGCGCGCGCGGCTTCATGCTGGGCGGCACCGCCGGAAGGACGACGTTGAACGGCGAAGGCCTGCAACATGAAGACGGCCATAGCCACATCCTGGCCAGCACCATTCCGAACTGCATCACCTATGATCCGACCTTCCAGTACGAGGTGGCGGTGATCGTGCAGAACGGCCTGCAACGCATGTTCGCGGATCAGGAAGACGTGTTCTTCTACCTGACGCTGATGAACGAAAACTACCAGCATCCCGACATGCCGATGGGCGTGGAAGAGGACATCCTGAAAGGACTTTACCGCCTGCAGGAGGTCAAGAAGCCCGGCAAGAAGCATGTCACGCTGATGGGATCCGGCACCATTCTGGTTCAGGCCATGAAGGCGGCGGAGATGCTGAAGGAAGATTTCGGTGTATCCGCGGAAATCTGGTCGGCAACGTCCTATAACGAGCTGGCCCGCGATGGTCAGGACGTGCTGCGTCATAACCGTTTGAACCCACTGGATGACCCGAAGACGGCGTTTGTCACCGAGCAGCTCGAAAGATCGAGCGGCCCGATCTTGTCGGCGACCGACTACATGAAGAACTACGCCGAACAGATCCGTGCGTTCATTCCCGAAGGTCGCACCTTCACCACGCTTGGCACCGATGGTTTCGGACGGTCGGACAGCCGTGCAAATCTGCGGCGCTTCTTCGAGGTAGACGCCAACCACATCGCGGCGGCGGCCATGGTCGAGCTTTATAAAGCCGGCAGCGTCACCAAAGCCGAACTGCAAAAAGCGCTCAGCGCATACGACATCGACGGCGGCAAGCCGAACCCGCGTCTTGTTTAAGCGCGGGCAGGAGGAGACAGACATATGACAATTGATGTGAAAGTTCCCGATATCGGCGATTTCGATGATGTGCCGGTGGTCAGCATTCTGGTGTCCGTGGGCGATACCGTCGCCGAAGAAGATCCGTTGATCGAACTTGAATCCGACAAGGCGACGCTTGAAGTGCCCAGCCCGGCAGCCGGTAAGGTCAAGGAGATCAAGGTTTCCGAAGGCGATACAGTGTCCGAAGGGTCGCTTATCGTCATCCTGGAAGGTGATGAGTCCGGCGCAGGTGACGACGCTCCGAAGGAGGCGCCCAAAGAAGAACCGAAAGCCGAGAAGAAAGAAGAACCCGCCAAACAGCCCGCCAGAGCGGAAGCGCCCGCTTCGGCGTCCGTCACGGATAAAGGCTTCGGCAAGGTGCACGCGTCGCCATCCGTGCGCGCTTTTGCTCGCAATCTCGACATCGACCTGAACGAAGTGAACGGCACGGGCCGCAAGGGGCGCATCCTGCGCGAGGATGTGACCAAATTCCTCAAGTCGCAATCGGGTCCGGCTGCTGCTGGTGGCGCGGCGTCGGGCGGCATGGGGATCCCGCCGATCCCGAAGGTGGATTTCTCGAAGTTTGGCCCTGTGGAAGACGTGGAGATGAGCCGGATCAAGAAAATCTCCGGCCCCGCGCTGCACCGGTCCTGGCTGAACATCCCGGCGGTCACGCATAACGAAGAAGCCGACATCACCGATCTGGACAAGTACCGCAAGGAGATGGACACCAAGGCCAAGGAAGACGGCTACCGTGTGACGCTTCTGTCCTTCGTCATCAAGGCCAGTGTGTCCGCGCTGAAGGAACATTGGGAGCTGAACAGTTCCGTGCATCCCGACGGCGACAAGCTGATCAAGAAGAACTTCTACAATATCGGCTTTGCGGCGGATACGCCGCAGGGTCTGGTCGTGCCGGTCATCAAGGATGCCGACCGCAAGGGAATCGTCGAGATTTCCAAGGAACTCGGCGATCTGTCGGCAAAAGCCCGTGCGGGCGAGTTGAAGGGCGGCGATATGCAGGGCGCGACCTTCACCATTTCCTCGCTTGGGGGCATCGGAGGCACCAGCTTCACGCCCATCGTGAATGCACCTGAAGTTGCGATCCTTGGCCTGACGCGGTCCAAGATGGCGCCGGTTTGGGATGGCGAGCAGTTCGTGCCGCGCAACATGCTGCCGCTCAGCCTAAGCTATGATCACCGTGCGGTGGACGGGGCGCTGGCCGCTCGCTTCTGTGCAACCCTGAAATTCCTGCTCGGCGATGTGCGCCGGCTGATGTGGTAAGGGGGTGATCCGATGGATGTAAAAGTTCCCGATATAGGCGATTTCGACGAAGTTCCCGTCGTCGGCGTCCTCGTCTCGGTGGGTGACACCGTCGCGAAGGAAGACCCGCTGATCGAGCTGGAATCCGACAAGGCCACGATGGAAGTGCCCAGCCCTGCGGCTGGCACGGTCAAGGAGATCAAGGTCTCCGAAGGCGACAACGTGTCCGAAGGTACGCTGATCGTTGTGCTGGAAAGCGATGATGCGGGGGATGACGGCGGCGAAGAGCCCGAGCAATCGCCCAGATCCGATGCCAAGGAAGAGGCGTCGGAGCCGTCGCGCAAATCCATGGCGCCTCTGCCCAAATCCTATGAACAGGGCGATGTGCATGGCGAGGTCGTGGTTCTGGGCTCCGGTCCCGGCGGCTATTCGGCGGCCTTCCGCGCGGCCGATCTTGGCAAGAAGGTTGTGCTGATCGAACGCAGTCCCACTTTGGGCGGAGTCTGCCTGAATGTGGGCTGTATCCCGTCCAAGGCACTGCTGCACGCGGCCAAGGTCATCACCGAGGCCGAGGAAATGGGTGAGCACGGCATCACCTTCACCAAGCCGAAGGTCGACCTGGACAAGCTACGCGGCTGGAAAGACAGCGTCGTCGGTCAATTGACCGGTGGTCTGCAGGGGCTGGCCAAGGCCCGCAAGGTCACGGTCGTCAACGGCTATGGCAAGTTTTCTGGCACCAACATGATCACCGTTGAAGGCGATGAGGGCATAACCAAGGTCAGCTTCGATCAATGCGTTATTGCGGCGGGGTCCGAGCCGGTCACGCTGCCATTCGTTCCTCATGACGATGATCGTGTGATCGATTCCACCGGCGCGCTGGAATTGACCGACGTGCCCGGAAAATTGCTGGTTCTGGGCGGTGGCATCATCGGTCTGGAAATGGCCTGTGTCTATGATGCGCTTGGGTCCAAGGTGACAGTTGTCGAACTGATGGACCAGATCATTCCGGGTGCCGACAAAGATATCGTCAAACCGCTGATGACCCGGATCGAAGGCCGGTACGAAAATATCCTGCTCAAGACCAAGGTCACGGATGTCAAAGCCCAGAAGAACGGGCTGAAAGTAACGTTCGAGGATGAAAAGGGCGAAAACTCTGCCGCCATTTTCGACAAGGTTCTGGTCGCTGTCGGGCGTAAGCCGAATGGCAAGCTGGTCGACGCCGAAAAGGCAGGCGTTGCCGTTACCGATCGCGGCTTCATCGAGGTCGATCACCAGCAACGCACGAACATCCCGCATATTTTCGCGATTGGGGATGTTGTCGGGCAACCGATGCTTGCTCACAAGGCCGTGCATGAAGGCAAGGTCGCGGCAGAAGTTGCAGCCGGTGAAAAACGGGCATTCGATGCGCGCGTGATCCCGTCAGTTGCCTACACCGACCCCGAGGTCGCATGGTGTGGTCTGACGGAGGCCCAAGCCAAGGAACAAGGCTACAAGGTCGGCAAGGGCGTCATCCCGTGGAAAGCCTCGGGCCGTGCGCTGACCAATGGCCGAACCGAGGGGATGACCAAGGTCATTTTTGATACCGAAGACGACCGCGTCATCGGCGCGGCGATGGTGGGCACGAATGCGGGCGAGTTGATCGCCGAAGCGGCGCTCGCCATCGAAATGGGCGCGGACGCGATCGATCTGGGTCATACCATTCATCCGCACCCGACCCTGTCGGAGACGATCAACTTCGCGGCGGAGATGTATGAGGGCACGATCACCGACCTGATGCCGCCGAAGAAGCGCAAGTAAAACGCTTCCGCCCCCGTCACGGATGGGGGCGGGAATGCCGCTGGAACTGTTCGGGCAATGCCCCTATGGTCGGCACATGATTCATTTATCAGACAAATGGACGATCGGGCACCATGGCTGACCCGGACTGGATCGCGGCTGATCTGGCGGACGGGTGTTTGCGGGTTCGCACCATGCAGGGCAGCATCACGAAAACCCGCAGGACCATCGATGCGACGGAATTGAGCTTCGACGAGATACTGCGCGCATGCTCGGCCGGGCAAACAGAGGTTGTTCTCGCCGGCGCGGGCTGGCTGATGGATCGCCCCGCGCTGCTCCAAGTGCCGGTGAAACCCCTTGCGTCTGGGCTATTGCATGTTGACGGGATCGAAAATGTGTCAGTGCTCCCCTCGTTGATACAGGAGCAGCCTTTCGGAAGGTTGGACGCACAGGCGGCGTCTCTGGCCGGGTTTCTGGGGCTGGCAGACGACTACGAGGGGGTCATTTGCCTGGCGGGTGACACCACCAGCTGGGTTCAGGTGTCTGCCGGCGAGGTGGTAAGCTTCCAGACCTTCGCAACCGGCAGGATGCAGCTTGGCGTTACCAAGTTGGACAAAGAGTGCGATCACGGTGGGCAGTTTCTGGATGCGGTCGACGAGGGCTTGGCTCGCCCCGAACGTGTGGCAGGGCGCGTGTCGGAATGGACGACCATGGCGCAGATGGGCATGTTGGACGGAAGCGCGATGAACGCGCGACTTCGTGGTGCGTTCATCGGGATGGAACTGGGCGCGGCCCGCCCGTTCTGGCTTGGCCGGCAGGTTGCGGTCATCGCGGACGGGCCGCGTCAGGCGGATTATGTCGCGGCATTGGAACGACAGGGTGTTGCGCCGATACAGACCGACGCGGAAACGGCGATTTGCGCGGGCCTTGCCGCGGCGCGACGTTCGATGAAAACATCATAACATTAGATACTTAGGGGATAGGGCTGATGGGACTGGAAATGTCACCGGGCGTGTATGAGTTCGGAAGCGATCAGGACGGAAACCGTGTGGATCGCGTGGTGCTGTCAAATGGAGAACTGACCGTCGCGATGCTGACGCGCGGAGCGATATTGCAGGATGTTCGCCTGAAGGATGTGCCGTATTCGCTGACCCTTGGG